>JAZRBK010000188.1:0-39716 GCA_045635025.1 Candidatus Scatosoma sp. | reverse complement strand
GTACCAACCAACCGAACGGATAACCTACTCACAGTATTGTACGCTGTTGCCGCAGGAGGCGCGCGAGGAAAAAATCCACCCGCACGGAATAGCGCGAGTGGTGACGATTAACAAGAATAAAGGACGCTGACATAACCCCCTTACAGGGGGTTATTGTTTTTAGAAAAAAAGTTGAAAAAATTTTATGCAAATTGTTGACAATGCGGTGAAAGTATGATACAATAGAGGTATCAAGGGGGCGGAAAGCCCCACAAGGGGGTATTTTAATGGAAAAAGTTTCGGTATTTGAAACGCTTAACAATATCAATGTGAACGAACACACGGAGGACAAGGGCGGTTTGACCTATCTTTCTTGGGCGTGGGCGTGGGCGGAAGTTAAGAAACGCTATCCGACTGCGTTTTACACGATTTACGAGAACGCGCAGGGTTGGAACTATCACACGGACGGCAAGACTTGTTGGGTTAAGACGGGCGTTACTATCGAGGGCTTGGAGCATATCGAGTATTTGCCCGTTATGAACAGCAAGAACAGGTCAATTCCTTTGGAGGAGGTAAATTCCTTTGATGTGAACAAGGCAATTCAAAGGTCGCTGACAAAGGCTTGCGCTCGCCACGGACTTGGCTTGTATGTTTACGCAGGGGAGGACTTGCCCGAAGCGGAGGCTAACGCTCCCGCACCGAAAATCACGGAGGCGCAGGTTAAGGAATTTACCGCGCTCGGCGTAAAGGTGGAAAACACGCTCCGCAAGTTCGGCGTTGATAAGTTGGAGGACTTAACGCAGGAGCAAGCGCAATACATCATCGACCAAAAGAAAGCCTACGACCAAAAAAAAGCGGCGCAGGCTGAACAGTTGGCTAATGACAGCGAGGGACAAAAATAATGCGTATAGACTTTGACGCAAAGACCCATTCCTATTTTGTAAATGGCGACATCGCAAGTATCTCTATTACGGAGTTGCTGAAAAAGCACGGACTTGCCCCCAACCTTTCCTTTGTAAGCGAGGAGAAGTTGGAGGAAAGCCGCTCAAACGGGAAAATCGTCCACGCGGACATTGAGAATTATATCAACTTTCGCGACAAGGAATATATCCCCGAAACGCCGCAGGGCTTGGAGTTCGCAAAGTGGTCGGACGAAAACCTTAAAGAGGCGCGCGCCGAAGTTATGGTGACTTTGGATTGGGGCGGAATGATTGTTGCAGGGACGATTGACTTGCTCGGCGTGCTGAAAAGCGGGGAAAGGGTTATTGACGACCACAAGAACACCGCGAGCGCAAACAGGGAGTATGTGGCGTGGCAGGTGAGCATTGGCGACTATATGGCGCGGCAAATGAATGGGCGCATTGTGAACGATAGGAAGTTTGTTTGGAAAGGCGCAAAAAAATTTCTTTGCACGCACTTCGACCCGAAAAGCGGGAAGTTGACCGTCAAGGAATTGGAGAAAATTCCCGACACGGAAATCGAAAAACTTTTCACCGCCGAGTTCAAGGGGGAAAAGTATATGCGCCCCGCGCTTGTGGTGGAGAACGACTTGCGCTTGCGCTTGGAAGCGGCGGAAACCGCGCTCGTTGAAATCGAGAGGGCGGCAAAGACGGCAAAGGAAACCGCCGAAAAGTGCCGCGCCGCTCTTATGGCTGAAATGGAAAGGCAGGGCATTTATTCCTACGAAACGGAAAAGGTGCGCGTGACCTACCGAGCGGGCTATGACCGCGTGACAGTTGACAGTACGAAATTGCGCCGAGAATTGCCGCAAGTTTACGGCGAATATTCAAAGGTGACGAAAGTAAAGCCCGCCGTTGAAATCAAAATCAAGGGGGAAGATGAAAATGCCGAAGATTGATGTTATCAAAAGCATTGGCGAAGACATAAAAGACCCTGCACTTAAAAGGAACTATTTTTCGCTATACAAAACGCGGGAAAAACTTATGCGCGAAAGATATGCGCTTTTTGACATCAAAATTTACTGTTTACTATACGGGACGGTAGCGCGCGATGAAGCGATTTGCATAAAGAACGATGACGACATTCAAAGGTTGGAAGACGAAGTTCGGAAATGCGTACATAAGCGTTTGCGATATTCCAAAAAGATTACTCGCGCGTATTCGGAAATGCGAAAAGCACTAAAAGAAAGGGGGGATAAAGGCGCAACCGCTACGGCACAAGAGGTTTTTGATATTGCCTACAAGACGGGCGATGACCTCTTGGAAAGGAGTGTAAAATTGGGTTCGTCTATCCGCTTGCTGACGGACAGTTTAACGAACATAGCAAAGGTTGACGATTTTATAAAGGGGGAATAAGAAAATGGAGGAGAGGAATAAGGACATCACCGAAATCGTCAAGGTTATCCGCCCGAATGAGTGCCCGCACTTTCCGAACGGGGACTTGGACTGCGCGAAATGCCCTATGGCGGACATAAGCGAAAAGCACAGGTGCTACTACTATTTTGAGGCGGAAAAAGTTTACGACAACTAC
Organism: Candidatus Scatosoma sp.; assembly: GCA_045635025.1. GTDB lineage: Bacteria > Bacillota > Clostridia > Christensenellales > Borkfalkiaceae > Scatosoma. Next base: position 37,247 of record JAZRBK010000188.1, on the reverse strand, counting down.
ATCGTGAAGAAGTACAAGGGGGACAAGAAAAATGAGGAATAAGAGGGTGACAAAGGAATTGGTCGCGGAGATTTACGCCGACCTTGAAAGCAACCACTTGGGGCGCGAGAACGCTGTCAAACGCTCGGTGTACGCGCAGGAACACGGCTTGTCCGAACGCGAAATGCGTTTGGTGACACACGAAATCAACTACGGCTCGGAATACGAGGGCATTATCTCCACTTCCACCGCTTTGTATATGTGCAACGACAAGCAGGAGTGCCTTAAAGCGTGCGGCGTAACCTATGCGTCGGCGTTTAGCCTTTTGAGGAAAGCGCGCAAAATGGAGAAGAAAATCCGCGCCAACGGGCAATTCAAGTTCAACGAAAAGGACAACGATTATCTTGTGAGTTGCTACTTTGACAAGAAGAAGGAGGGCAAGAATGAAGCCGATGACTTGGAAGCAACGAATGGCTGTCTTGGCGGCGAATAAAAAGCGGTTGGTCGAGGCGTTTCCCGAAGCGTCCCTTTTTGAGGAAAGCGGAATTTACGCCTTTACGCGCTACGAGGAGGAAACGGGGCTGAAATACGCCTATGTGGGGCAAGCAAAGAAAGTGCTAACGCGCCTCGCGCAACACCTTATGGGACACGACCAACATATCGACCTTTCGCTGAAAGAAAAGGCGCGCGGACTTTGGAGCGAGAAAAACACGACGGGGTGGAGGGTGACGGCTTGGTACTTCCCCGAAACCTCGCTTGACGAAAAGGAAAGGGAGTTTATCAAGCAATACGCCGCCCGCGGCTATCAACTATACAACAAGACCGCAGGGGGGCAAGATAAGGGCAAAATCGGTATTGCACCGAACGCGCCGACCAAAGGATACCGCGACGGACTACGGCAGGGCTACAAAAATGCCCGTAGGGACGCGTTTAAGATGTTCGACGGCAAATTGGTCGTGGACATACTCGGAAAGCCCATACAGCGCAAAATAAAGGCAAAGGAGAAGTTTTTAGACTTTATCAATGTGGAGGACAAGGGCGATGAAGAAAGGGAAAGTTGAAATTGTGGTGATTATCGCCGTTATGGTGGCGGTCATCGGGGCGTTTGTTCTTTGTTGCCTTATTGCGGGCGGCGAATTAAAAAAGGACGAAACCACAACGCAGGAGGTCAAGGGCGCGGCGGTGCTGCTTATCGGGGAAATTGACGCGGAGAGCGCGGAAATTCAAATGGTATTTACCACGGCGATAAAAGGAAGCACGGACGCATTAAAGGTTTACTTGCTGACGGCGGGCGACAAAAAATTCATTATCTCGGCGCGCGTAAGCGAAATGGGGACGATACAGCAGTTGGAGGTAAGCGGCGCGTATGAGCGACCAAACAATTAAAGCAATAGTTTTTATCGGTGGAATGGGGGCAATATGCCTTGTCATACTGATATTGGCGGTATATCTCATTTGGTGGGATATAAAGGACAAGAAAGAACAAGAGGAGGAAAATAAGAAATGATTATCGAATTGAGGGAAGTAAGAAAGACGCAGGGGCGCGCAAAATCAAACGAGATTTACGCCCTGCAAGCGCGTGGGGCTATCGAAACCTACAAGACAAAAGACGGATATACGGCGTATGACACGGAGGATTACGCCCATTACAAGGCAACCGTACATCACGGTCGCCCCTTAACAAGAAAGTGCAAGGAGGTAAAGTAAATATGGATATGAACAGCATTGTGGTGAGTGGGCGTTTGACGAAAGACCCCGAACTCACAAAGTTGCAAAGCGGGACGGAAAAGGCGAACTTCCGCGTTGCGGTTGGGGGAATTGGGGAAAAAACCGACTTCTTCCCCGTGGTCGCGTGGGGCAAAACCGCCGCCGCCGTTTACCAACACTTGAAGAAAGGTGACAGGGTTATCGTGCAGGGCAGGTTGACAACGCGCGAATTTGACGGAAATGACGGCACGAAAAAGACCGTCACCGAAATCAACGCGAACGATGTTTGCTTCCTGTCTATGAGCAAGGGCGAGAACGCAACGCCGACTATGCCGAGAGCGGAGGAATACAAGCAGGAGAAAATGGCGGGTATGCCCCCCGTTCAAGTGGACGAGGACGATTTGCCGTTTTAAGGGGCGCGTATGGAAAAGTGGAAATACGAAATCAAGGAGCAGTATGTTTGGGTTGGGAAATGGTCGGCTCATATAAGAATAACGCCTTATCCCGCCCAACCCAAAATGCTTGTTGCGTTGATAACTGTACCAACGAAACCCGTTGGGAAAGAATGGGAAATATCGACCTATATTGGAGATGTAAGGGAAGACGAATGTGTTTATTGTGCGCCCTATGAAATGCCGCTAAATGAAGCCTTAAAAAGACTTATGCCGTATTTGAAAAAACAGGCGCGGCTTATGATAAGGCTTTTGAAGGCAAGCAGTAAAAATCCATTCACGGGGGAGGAATGGCAAGATGAGCGGAAGAAAGGTTAAAATGCGCGGGGAACTGCGCGCGCCGAGAGGGATAAAGATACAGTATTCTAACGATGAGGCATATATAGAATTTGCTCGGCTTGGAAGGGAGGTAACTTATGTTTATATCGTGCCAAAAGATAAAATGCTTAAAAGTCCCGAAGCAAGCGTTAGAAAATGGTTCGGTATGACGAGGAATACAAAGAAAAGGTAAAAAAGGAGGAATAAAACTATGAAAAAACTTATCATCATTATGCTTGTCATCGTTTTGCTTGTGTTGGTGCTTTGCGCCTGCAACAAACAAATCATCGACTTGAAACTGAAATTCGACCACGCCTATGTGAAGATAGGCGACGAGTGGAAAACAGTTGAGTTGAAGAAGTGGAACGACTATGAGGGGGAACAGTTGCAACTTATCTTAAAGGACGGCACAACGCTCCTCGTAAGCAGTATGAATTGCATTTTGTATCAAGGCACTTTGCCGAACTGAAAGGGGGTAAAACTATGGTACTTTTACTTATCGCTACATTGTTTGCGTGGGGACTTTGGCAGGGGGGCTTAATGCCCCTTTGGGTTGCCATTACTTCGACCGTGCTGACGGCAATACAATTTGGTGCGGCACTTTACAAAGCCGCAAAGGAGCAATAAAAAATGAAAGAATTTGACAATGTGAAAATCTTTACGGACAATGTGGAAGAAGCCGCCGTTGAACAAATAAAACGGCTTGCCGACACGAAAATATTTGGCGACGCACCTATCCGCATTATGCCCGATTGTCACGCGGGAGCAGGGTGCGTAATCGGCTTTACCGCGCCGCTTGGGGACAAGTTATGCCCCAACATCGTAGGCGTTGACTTGAATTGCGGTATGCTTTGCGTTTTGCTCGGAAAGGACAAAATCGACCTTGAACGATTTGACAAGGTTGTAAAAGAGCAAGTCCCGTCGGGAAAAAATGTGCAAAAAGAGCCGTCCGTGGGTATGGGACAACTTATTGATTTGCTGAAATGCAAAGACGAACTCCGCAACAGGGAATGGCTTTGCGCTTCCGCAGGTACGCTCGGCGGCGGTAATCACTTCATTGAACTTGACATTGACGAGCGGGGCGCTAAATACCTTGTAATTCATACGGGGTCGCGTAATCTCGGAAAGCAGGTTGCCGAAATCTACCAAAAGAAAGCGGAAAAACAAATGAAACTTGACGGCGTGCAGGAAGTTATTGACCGCTTAAAGAGCGAGGGAAGAACGACTGAAATTGAGGAAGCCGTAAAAGCCTATAAGAAAAGCAAGCCGCTCGTCCCGAAAGAATTGTCCTACCTTACGGGCGACTTGCTGAAAGACTATTTGCACGATGTTGAGATTTGCCGCAAATTTGCCGACTATAATAGAAAAATGATAGCCGCCGCCATTCTCTCAAAGTATTGTGAAGTAAGACAATCTATTGCGTTCGGTATCATCGAGGAAGTTGGTTTTACTACCCTGCATAACTACATAGGCGAGGACGGTATCGTTCGCAAGGGCGCAATAAGCGCAAAAGAAGGAGAAAAAGTCCTTATCCCCCTTAATATGCGCGACGGGTATATTTTGGGTTTTGGGAAAGGGAACGCCGAATGGAACAACAGCGCGCCGCACGGGGCAGGTCGCTCTATGAGCAGGGCGCAGGCAAGAAAAGAAATTCAACTTGCCGACTTCAAAGAAACTATGAGCGGTGTGTATTCGACAACCGTGGACGAAACGACTATCGACGAAGCACCGTTTGCCTACAAGCCGAGCGAGGAAATAGTAGAACTTGTCAAAGACACCGTCGAAATCTTGGCTATGCTGAAACCTATCTACAACTTCAAAGCGGCTGAATAAGCGCGGGAAGAAACCCATTTTTTATAGGGGGGGGGTAAAAAATGACCCCCCCTCTCTTTTTTTTATATCGCAAGGAAATGGGGGAATTTTGATTTTTGAAAATTCAAAGATGGGGTGCCTTAACATAAAAAAATACGCTCGCGGGGGCGCGCGAGGAGGTGAACGCATATTCAACAAGTGGAATATGGGACATAAAAATTTTTTATGGCGGGTATAAAAAATATGTATTGGACAAGGTGGGGGCGTTGGCGGTAAGATAAAAGAGGCGAGGGGCGGAAAGCCCCACCGCGATATGTAAAAAGGGGGTGAAACAATGAACGACAACAAACATAAACTTGTGCCGATTGCGTGCCCGTATCGTGACGGGAAAGTTTGCAACCTGCCGCACCCGTTCGCGGTGTGTGCGTACTATCAAGAGGGCGGCTATAAGCAAGACAAAAACGGTGCTGTACACTTTGAAAAAAGCACCTGCGGAGCGTGCAGGGAAGACGACGAATAAAGCAACTTTTCCCCGCCCGTGGGGTCAAGCGCGGGCAAAGGAGAAAAAACAATGAAATTTAGAACGACTGCAAAAGCGATAAAAGAGGGCTACGCGAAAATTTTGACCATCGGTTATTGTGATATGCACGGGTTATTACACTATCAAAACGCGATGGCATACACGGCGGGCGTGTACGGGTGGAATTTTGACCTATACTATATTGACGGCGTGGCGATATGCACGGGATACCGTGGAACGCCTACGGGAAATATTTACTACTATAACGAAATCGTACGCGAGTATGAACTGAAAGCCCGCGCAATCAATAACGATTGGGGCATACCGTATGAGAAGAAGCGCGCAAAGGTCAACCGCCTTTTATCGTCCTGCTTGCTTGACCTGCAAGCACGCACGAAGAATGAGGAACTGCGAAAGGCGAAAGAAGCCGAAGCCCGCAAGCCGCAGACGCACCACTTCCGCGACTTTGTGGGAAGATACACAATCACCACGCACCGCAACGGAACGGCGACAGTCCGACATATCGGTTACAAATTCAAAAAGACCTACAAGACATACAACGGCGCGAGGATTGCGCTTGCGAAATACTGCGACGGAATGCCCGAAGAAGTGAAGGAGGGCGCGGCGGTATGAAATACAAGCAAGGAGAAACGGGGCGCGCATACGCCGCCGCAGGGTGGCGGGAGCGTTACGCAATGGAGAACGGCAAGCCGTCAATATGCTATCCTAACGGGCATAAGTGTATTAAATACAATTACGGGAAAAAAAGACCATACCAAGACGCAAACGGCGCAACTTGGGACACCATCGCGGGGCGGTGGATTGATTAAAGGGGGTTACAATATGGCATATTACAAGACATACAACATTTACGACCTGCGCCACGCTCCGCGCGTGACAAAGCGCACGCTTACAAGCGACAAGACCGCCGCAGAAGTCCTGCGGGCGTGCTTGCCGAAGTCCGCGCCCGTAAGCATTGAGCAAGACGGAGAAGAAGCCATTGCGCGTTTGTGGGGTTGCGTGCGCCCTGTTATGATAGTACGCCCCGACAGCACCGCCGAGAGGGAAAGCAGGGAAACCGCCCGCCGCGATGCGATTATACTCATTATCAAAAAGGCAATAGGCGACAACAGCGGGCAACTGCGCCCCGACGATGACGGCGTATTTATGGACTGTGACGACATCGACCACGCCGCCGAAGAAGCCGCCGACGAGATAATCAAAGGGGGACTATAAAATGCCGACCTTCACGCCCGACGAACTGCGAAAAATCGCGCCCGACGAGTACCGCCGAATTTACGGCGAGGACAAGCCGACCGCACCGCCCGACATCAACCGCGCGAAACTTGACGAGGCGCGCCGCCTCGAAGCCGAAACGCGCCTACTGAACGCCAAACGCCGCCACGCCGCCGCCCTTGCCCGACAGCAGGACAGCCGCCCGAACGGAAGCACCCGCGCCGCCCGTGGTCTTGGCTACTTTATCATAGCGGCAATAATTGCCCTCGTGCAAATTGCCCTTTGCATTTACTTGACGATGAGATACTGAAACGGGGGCAAATATGTATTTTTTGGAACGAAAAGAAACCATCGCAAGACCCAATATCTTGGGAAACCATAGTTTCCCCGTCTACTCGCACAGGTGGAAAGCGATTGCGGTTTGCGAAGAACGCGAACCGTTAGAAAAAGAACTTGAAAAACTCGACCGCAAAAAATATAGGATAACAAACAATGAAGGAGAATAAACCGCAACGACTGAACAAGATAACCCCGCGCGCCTTGCGCGGGGTTTTTCTTTTGCCCGCTTGACCTCGTATTTTGCCCTACAAGCCCCGAAACGCCCGCCGTCGATAAATCACCCGAAAAACACCCAAAAGCCCCGCCTTGCCCCCTTGTAAGCCAAAATAAGCCCATTTGCGAACAAACACCCCACATCGCTATTGCCAAAGCATACCAAAAACGGACGGAAAACGGGCGGAAAACGCCCACCCCTTGCCCAAGCCCCCGCCCTTCTTGCTTTCGGTAGTGACAGCCGCCGCCAACTTGTGGGATATTCCACTTGTAGAATATACTTGACCAACCCACCAACCTCGTGGGCAGGAGGGGGAGAACGGGGACGGCGCACCAACCTACCAAGACGGGGGGTAGAAGGGGAAAAGGGGACGGGGCGGTTGAGGGGGCTCGTTTTTTTCGCCGCACTACTTTTCCAAAAAGCGGTGGGGGCAGGTGGGATTTTTTGACGGTGGGGGGACGGGGGGACAAAAATTTTTTCGTTGGGTCGCGTGGGCGCGTGCGGGCGTATGCGTTATTACTATAAATAAGTGTAGAGTAGGAGCGGAAGTATCGGTTCACTACATAATCCTATTAGATACGCGTAGCGCGGGAGGAAAGTTGTACGCAAAATGTGTACGGAATTATGCACTTGACAGGGACAGGGGGTTGTGATATAATGGGAGTAGAACCGAAAAGGGGGAAATTTTTGTGACTTATAGGAAATGGCGCGGGGAAGGCGGGGGGAATTACCGCTTTGGAGAGGACAGCGTAAAATCGGGGGAGAGCATTGTTCGGCAAATCGACGGGGCGACGGGGGAAATCACGCGCACGGAGGTTTTGCATAAGGACGAGCAGTTGATTATCAAGAAGAAACTCAACCCGTTGAGCGAGTATGGGTTTTATTATGGGAAGGATTATGTGAAGTGCTTTCCCGTGGGTAAAGCGTTTGGGGTTTTCCGAAATCACCCGAACCTTTATTTTTATGGGGCGTTCTTGGCTCAATGGCTTAAAGACGGGACGGGGATTTTATGGAGGATAAACGAGCCGTATGTGTGGCGGCATTTGGGGCAAGATATGGGGTTCGACCATACCACGCTTTATAGGATAAGGCGGAAATTGCTCGATAGCGGCATTGTGGGGCAAATAAGATATTTCGGAATGAAGTGCCTTTGCCTTAATCCGTTCCTTTTTGGGAAAGGGGACAGGTGCTTAAAGGTTGTTTCGCAGTATTTCAGCAGTAAGGATATTTTCAAGAGGTGGAACGATGAGCGAGAAGTTAACCGAAAGGGGTAAGAGGTATATTTGCTTCACGCCCGAAATGCAGGAGGACTTTGACCGCTTGCCCGAAAAGCACCAAAGGTTTGTGAAGTTCTACGCAAACGGGGGGTTTAGCAAAAAAGCCGCGTATGTGGCGGCGGGATATACTGACAGCAAGAACGCGAAAAAGAGCGCGTATGACTTGGCGAAGAATATTGCGCGCTTTGATGAGTTTGTCGCGGCACTTCGGGGGCAAAAGAATGTCACGGACGCGTATGACCCCGAAAGCGAGGTTTCAAAGAAGATTGACGAGATAGCGGAGGGGGACTTGTTGCCCACACCCATTGTCCCTGCGGAAATTGAGGGAACGGGGGCGAAACTCGACCTTGCGGAAATGAGCGCGGAGCAGGCAAAGCGTATTCAGTTCTTCCGAGATATTGCAAGTGGCAAGACCAAAACCATTAAAAAAACAAAGACTTATGACCGCGACCATAACCTCACGGGGGAAAAGGTAGAGGAAATCACCGATGTCGCCACGCAAATGCGCGCGCGTTTTGAATTGGATAAGGCACTCGGAATGAACGAAATGTTGAAGGTCGGGGAAGTAAAGGCGGGGAGCATAACCATTAAAATCGTGGACTGCGCGAACCACGAAGCCCTTGCCGACCCGCGCAACATCATTGAGGGGGATTTGAGCGAGGAAACAAGCGATGAGTGAATTTAAGACCAACGCGGAAACCCTTATAATTCCTCAAATCTATTCGCCCATATTCACGGGAAAAGTTGATAAGAGCGCATTAAGCCTTTATCCGAACGCGCGGACGGACAAGAAGTATGACAAATTCGTGCTTTCAAGCGGTCGTGCAAGCGGTAAATCTTCCATTTTGGTGGCGGCGTGGTGGGACGCGATAAACGCTTACCCCGATGAAGATGTCGTTATTTGTCAAGCGACCTCTACCGAAATTAAGGACAGTATCATAAAGGAAATTCACTCTTTCTTGCTTAACAGCGGGCTTGAAGTATCGCAGGACGACCCCCGCGCGGAGTTTTATATCCCGAAGTCGTATGAGGGCGTTTTTCGCAGGGGCGTAAAGGGTTGCACAAGGCTTTTCCCGATAACCGATAGCAGGGGCGGTCAAAGGACGAGGAGTACAAAGTTGCTCAACCCCATTTCCTTGTTGCTCTATGAGGAAGCGCAAAAGAACAAGGACGAGAATGTTATCGAACAGTCCATTATCACCTTTGTCCGTCAGTTGTCAAAGCACGCGAAAATCATTATCGTCGGCAACAACGAAACTGTGGGGCATTGGTTTGTGGACTATGCGGAAACGAAGAAGAAGTCCGACGAGTGGCTTGTTATTTATGCGAACTGCCACCATATTTGGCATTTGCTCAATGACGAGGCGAAAAAGCATATTTTGGATATGCAAAGGACGAATCCCACGGAATATCGGAGGGTTTACTTGGGCGATATTCACGCCAACACATCTTCGGTGGTTTTCCCGCAATTCGACAGGAACAGGCATTACAAGACAAAGCCCGAACTTGAAAAGCGGTATATTACAAACATTATTGTCGGTATCGACCACGCGACGGCAAACGATACCTTTGCCATAGTCCCTGTGGCGATATTGGACGACGGAACGGCGCAAACATTGGAGGTTTGCTATGACGACCCCGAAGAAACGAACAGGACGCTTGCACCGACCGAACAATGCGAAATGCTTGACGACTTCCTCTTATATCTTGACAATAATTACGGCTTGGTGTATAATTATGTCAAAGTTGCGTTATCGGTGGACGGCGCGGCAAGCCCGTTTATCGCGCAGTTAAGGCACTTAAAGCGCACAAGCCCAAACACGGAATTGTGGAAGAACATCAGCATTTTTGCCTTTACGAAGAAGAAAAAGGATATAAACTTGGGCATTATCAAAAACGCCTTTGCTTATAGCGTCCTTACCGTTCTCAACGAGGGCAAATATGATTGGAGGGGCAACCCGAACACCCACCGCCTGCGCCACGAAATCGAAGCGCAAAGGTATAAGAACGGGAAACTTGACCCCGCGATTAAGAATGACTTGTGCGACGCATTGGAATACGGACTTATCCCGTATTATAGCAACTGTTACAACCTATCTTTCCCGTCCCGAAAGGCGCATTATGACGATATAAAGCGCGCGGCGGGAATGATAAAATAAATAAGGGGGAATTTTTATGTCAAGGAACTTACAAAGGCAAATCGCCAAAGAACACATCAAGACGAACAGCACCATTGACAAGTTATGCGCGGCAGGGCTTTCTCGGAGTGCGAATTTGTCGAAAAAGGCGTTCTTGCAGAAAATCGGTCGCCCCGAAGCGACCAACACCGAGCAAGCGGAAAGGGAGGTTTTGTTTAACCTTTCTATCGCGTGCTTGAAGAAGTTTGAGGAAATAAATCGGAAAGTCGAACTTTTGGAAGCGAATATCCGATACACAAAGGGGGAATAAAATTATGGAAGAAATTAAGAATTTGAACGGCGCGCTCGACAAGGAAACGGAAGAAATTATGAAGAAGCAGGTGGATAAAGCAATTTCCACCCCCGAACAAATGAACCGCGTCCTTATCAACCTTTTTGGGGAAATGTTGGAGGAACTGAAAAAGGTCGAACACGCCATTACGAACCTTAACAACGCGTACATTCTCGCCAACAAGGACGACATCTTAAAGCGCGTGGATAAAAAGCATTGACTTTTACTTGCGGTTGTCTTATAATGAAATAGAGCAACCGCAAAGTTTTTTTATGGAGAGGTAAACAACCGTGGCTATTATCGAAGTCGGTCAAAGCGGTCAGTCTAATCAGTTAGGGGCGTTTTACGGGTTTTTGAAGAACAACCCCTTTTACCTTTTAGCACCTCCGTATTATATGCCGTTTTACTCGCAGTATTTGCGCTTTATGTTGCGTATTTACGACGGGTACGACCCCACATATCACAATTTCGGAAAGGGGCTTGTCCCCGAAAAATTGGCGCAGTCCGTAGCAAAGGGGCTTTGTAATGTTCTTTTCGCCCACGGCATTGATTTTGTGGGTGAAGAATATGACACGAAGTTTGCGAGGGATTGGGCGGAGAAAACAAATCTCTTGTCGATTTTGCGTAAAGCGTTCCTTTATAGCGCGGCAGGCGGCACTTCTCTTTTGGCGGCGACACGAAACGGCAACAATATCGGGGCGGCGGCGTACCGCATTGATACCTTTTTTGCCGATTTCAATGCTATGGGCAAGGTTGAGGGGGCAAGAGTTTACTTTGACCTTTTCCACGATACCGAGAATGACAAGGACAACCACTACGGCATTTGCGAGGAAAGATATTTCAACGAACGCGGTATCCCTTGCGTTAAGAGGGCTATTTACTGCGTAAATGGCAACATTCAGTCCGATGTATCGTCCCGCCCGAAAAGCGCGGAAGAAAGCATACCGTGGGAGCAATTACCTCGCGCGGTAAAACGGCATATTAAGGAAAACTATCCCGATATTTTGATAGGGAAAGAACAATATTTGCCCTTTGCGGACAGCGTGGGGCTTTTCCCCGTCAAATTCACGGACGGGATACCCAAATTGCCCAACACGCCGTTTGGACAGCCTATCGGAGATATTATTTCGTCCGAATGTCAACAGTTCGACCAACTCAAATGCTTTGAGAAAAACGAAGTCTATGTGGCGAAAGGTCGAATTTTAATGCCCGAACAAATGATGAACAAGGACGACCCCGCGCAAACCTTTGGGGACTTTGACGAAACGATTTTCCAAAAGGTGGGGTCGAACGGCACGGATACCGACAAGCCGACCGATATTCAGTTCAAATTGCGTGCAAGCGATATTCGTGTGCAAAAGGAGAACATTTACCGCGATGTCGCGGCGAAACTCAATGTATCGGCTTCGACTATCGCCTCGTTCTTGACGGACGGCTCTACGGAAACAGTAGCCGCCGCCATTCTCAACGAAAAGAACAAGACTTCCGCGTGGATACCGACGCAAATTGCGCTTATTGCACCTGCAATTAACGCGTTGCTTGCAAAGGTTATGCGTTACTACGACCACAAACCCGTCAAAATCATTTTCAAAAGTCAAGCGCAAGCACCGACACTTGAAAATGCAAAGATTTATATGGATATGTACTCGCAGGGGGGCATTTCCGCAAAATTATTCGTTGACCTTGTTTTCCCCGAACTGTCGGAGGAAGAAAAGGCATACGAAGTAAAACGCCTTGAAGAAAACGAAAAAATCAAAAAGGCACAACTTACCAATGGTATTCAATAATGCAGGGTGAAATCGCAAAGCGTGAGTAACTTAAAACAAAGGCATTATGGTATAAAGGGGTGAAAATTATGGAAGAAAAAGAAAAGCAGGAAAAAGAAGTCAAGACGGAAGAAGTGACCGCCGAAGAAAAGGGAAAGGAACAGCCCGAAGTAAAGGAAAAGGTCAAAGAAACCGACAAGACCGAGAGCGTTGGCGAGGAAAAGGGAGATAACGAAGCGGCGGTCAAACCCGACGCGGCTAAACAACCCGAACCCGAACCTCCCGCGCCGCAACCCGATGATGTGCACGAGGGTGAGAGAAACGCAATTCCTCTTTCGGAAGTCGTTTTGAAGTCCGATTTGGACGCACTTTTCCACGAGCGTATGTCCGCTTTTGAAGCGAAATTCGCCTCCGTGATGAAAGAGAACGAGGACTTGAAAGAGCAACTTGCCGCCGCGAAGAAAGACGCGGAAGATACTCACGCGAAGTACGAAAAGGGTGATTTTGGCGCGCCCGCACGCCGTGGCGAAGGGTTTGCGGAAAGCGAAAAGGGTGGCGGCAACCCGAATTATGTCAGTTACGAAGATATGTGGGCTGGCAAAAAAGACTTCGACAAATAAAAAAATAAGGAGATAAAAAAACTATGGCACTTGGTACTATCAACGGCTTCTCCGTAGAAGAAGCAACCTCCAAATATGTTTTGGAGAATATGATTGGCGGTATCGCTCACATCAACGGCAAGGGCGTTACCGACAAATACACGCTTTCGAGCGATGTTCGCTCGGTCACGAAAGTTGATGTTATGCGTTTGAAGGCTGTGTTGCCCGCTGTCCGTAAACTCGGCGCGGCTAACAACGGCGGCTACATCAACAAGTACAACACCCCCGCGCAGGGCAACTCCCCGCAGTCCGTCAATTACAGCATTGATGTTGACCTGTTCTTCGACAGGCTCATTCCCGTGGGTGCGGCACAGTTGCTCGCCAACAAGACCGACTTTGAAACTATCGTTCAAAGCGAGGTCATCGACGCGATGAATTGGGCTATCAACATCGTAACCTACGCAAAGCAAATCGAGGCGTTCTTCCGTAACGGCGACAACTTCGATAAGGCTCTCGCGCACACCAAAGGTTCGGTCGTTGCGGGTGACATCACCGCGGGCGAAATCGCAAACGCGCTGTTCCAATACGACAGCACTTTGATGAACGATTGCGTCAAGAAGTTCGTCAAGGCGAACAACAAACTCAACTCCATTTTGGAACTCGGTCAGTATCGTGTTCCCGTGGACGCAAGGCAGGCGTTCATTTCCCCCGACCTCCACGCCGATATGATGTCGCAGTATGCGTCCAACGCGTCGCAGGCGGCGGCACAAATCAACGCTACGGGCTTTATCAACCCGTTCACGCAGTCCCCGACCAAGAGGGTTGATGTGGAAAGGAGCGGCTTGTGCGGCTTGTACAATGGCGTTACTATGACGCAGTTGTATGACAGCGACCGCGACCTCATCTACATCTATCTCGGCATTAAGGGTACGGCGAACGACGCTGATGTTACCCTCACCGCCTGCCGCGCCGCCCTTGACAAGTTCACGGGTATGATTGTGGCGGGTGCAGGCACTTGCCGTGGTATCGCGGTTGCCCCGACCATTTCGGTTAAGGAAGACCCGTACAACGCACAAATGGTGAACATCGCTCCGTTGATGAAAATGGGCGTGGAAGTCCTGCACGGTGCTTCCATTAAGTTGCTCATTGACGCGGGCGCGTCCCTCGCCTATGCGTTGACCGCTTCCGACATCGCTTCCCTCGTGAACACCCTCACCTTCACTCCTGTGGACGATGACGGCGCACGCGCAAGGGCGGCTTTGACCGAGTACGGCTTCAACGACGGCACTACGAAGTAATCACCACACCCCCTTGTGGTGACTTACGGAGGGGTTGGGAAGTTATGACCCCCACCCCCTCCACCTTACCGAAAAAGGGGTAACTTGGGGCAACCTAAATGCGGGTTGCCCTTTTTCTATTGCTTTTTTTGAGAATTTATAGTATAATGAAGTAAAAGGAGTGTTGGGAATTATGCGTTTTGCACAAATCGGTTACGGACACGGGGACGAACAAGCAACGAACCCAAACGGCACGCCGAAAGGCGGTAGAGGCAAGGGCGGTTACACCTACCTTGTTGCCGATAATGTTCGTAAAGACCAAATTTTGCAGGTCATAGCGCACTCGCACGGAAAAGAGGGGGCGCGCGCTTTCCCGACCACGGGTACTGTTTTGCGGACTTCCACCGCCCAACCCGAAATGCCCGCGAACACGCAACCGACCAACGCCTATACCAACAAGGAATTGGGGGTAAAACAGGGCTTTGGCACTACCGCCGAGCAAAGACAAAAGGAGGCGCGTGCAAAGGCTTTGGGCGTGTACAACTCGGAAATCGGCGGCTTTACGGGCAAGGAAGCGGAAAGCAAGTTCGCCATTACGGGCGGCACGAAAACCGAAAAATTGATGAACAACTACGAAACCTATGACGCGTATGTTAAACGCACGGGGGGTTTTGGGGGAGATAAACAATGAACTCTTATGTAGCACCTTATTACACGAAGTCGCAGTTGGCTGAATTGGACGAGGCGCAAATTCATTTCCCGTTTTCGGACGAAGACGCGCGCTATGTCGGAAGCGACCATCAATATGAACTGACGGCGGAATACTTTGAACAGCGCGGGCGCAACCTTGAAGAAGAAAGCGAATTGGGAACTGAACCCGACAGGGTTGCCCATTTCCTTAAAGCCTTGCGCTTAAAGGTTTACACCTATGTTTATGCCCACTCCGCGATGAACCCTCGCGCCACGCTGAATTACATTATCGCAAAGAGGGGCTTGCGTACTTGGGATATGTACGAATACCGCAAAACTTTCCTTGAAGCGATGTTCATTGAGGGCTGTTACCTTTTGGATAACGGCGATATTTCGTCCGTGAGCGGAATTGACCTTGACACTATGCAAAATATGAGTGCCGATGTTATGAGGGAGCAAGACCGCGATTTCCACAAAGACGCGGTGCTTTTGTTGCGCCAACTCGGACTTAACTATTATCGCCCTTACAAATTCCGTCCCGAAGGCAAGGATTGGTGAGATATGAGATTAAAGCCGAAGTCCACCGTACATAATCCGCGCGCCGTACTTTACAAGCGTTTTACAGACCTTGAAACGGCGACCGAAAAGCGCGTTTGTTATGTCTATTATAAGGACGGAATGTATATCACCTCCTATGTTTTTGACACGGAGAACTACAAATTCATTCCCGCGCCTTTTTATGACACGCAATATGAAAAGCGCGTCCCTATTGACGAATATGCCTTTTATCGTTACGGGGACTTTGTTTTCCGTTTCACGGCGACGAGGGAGAAATTTGGCGATGATTGGTCAACAATTTATGTTTGGGAGCGCATAAAACTTTCCGATGTCGGTGAGAATGGCGAACACGAAGTTGAAATCACCGTTGATGTTGGAGGTATGGGCGCAGGGACTTATCTCACTTTTTTCAAGACCCATAATATCAAAAATATTTTGACAAAGCCCGTGGACGAAATCACGATTTACCAAAAAACAGGCTATCAACTTGACGAATTTTACTGTATTCTCAATTTGGGCGATAAGAGTTATTATTTTGGCGGAAGCGCGGCTATTCCACCGTCGGGCGATTATGTTGTCCCCGATGACACGGAAACCAATTTTCCCCTGCGGGCAATTGCGGATAACAATGGACTTGTAAAGCCCTATACAATGGATATTGGGGGTATTATTTCCCCCGCTGAACATATTGAGATTTCCATTACCGTTAAGTTTATGGCGACGGGGCTTGACCTCTTATCCGCGCTGTTCAACGATGTGGCGCGCTACCAAACGAACAAGTATTACCGCGTGGGGACTTTCGACTATATGATACGCGGACCGATTGAGGGGAGCGAAAATCAAATTATCAAGGGTGCTATCGCCCCGTTAAACTCAATGGAGATAAAACACTTTAACGACCATATCAAACTTGACCACGATGACCTTGTTGTGATAGACGGACACCTTTATTATGTGGAGGACACGACGAGGGACGAAAAGCGTATGCCGAAAAAGTATAATGTGTACTTTGCGCGGCTTAACAACATACTATAATGGCAGGGGGCTACACGCAAACTTTCACCCTTGCGGAGATATTTAACGCAAAGGAATTGCGCGGCTTGCTTCCCCTTGTGAATTACAAAGAACGCGAGGACGCGCAGGGGAAAACGCACCGCACCACGAACCTGCGTTCGGTGGGGCGCGTGGTGTATGACAACTCGGTTGCGGCGGCAAGGAGGTTTTACGAGCCGCTTGTGTCGCACAAGTTGGGCAACTTGATAACGCTTGGTGGAAATCTTGTGGAAAATCAAGACGACTGCGTGGAGGCTGTTTACCAAAGGTTGCTCGGCGCAAAGACGCTCTTGGAGTTCACGGCGAACAATGCCGATATGATAAGGGCGGCTGTCAAAGAGGGTGAGCGCAACCACGACGCGCCGAAATTATGGCTTCGGGAGAAGTCTATCGCGCAGGTTAAGGCGGCGTTGCAAACACGGAGAGGGAAAATGCAATTTATGAATGACATAATGCAAAACCTCTATTATGGGAATTATCCGCAAACGCAAAAGAAGTTCGGCGTTTCGGACATTGACATAGGAAATCACCACTCCTATGAGGAAAACAAACTGCGTTGGGAACGCAAGGTGGGGGAGATATGAGGACTAACCTTACAACCGATGATGTAAAAAGGCTTGTGGAGTACATTTACAACGGGAATTTGGCGCAACATCGCGCGACAAAGGGTACTGCCGATGAAATTCCCTATGTGAATGAAAACAGCGAAAATATCGTCCTTTATGACGAGCAGGGCATATCTCTTGGGGAGAAAGACCTCGCCGAATATCTTAACATTAAATTTTATACTTGGAAAAATAGGCTTGAAGAAAAAAAACCGAATGACGAGGGCTTTGACGCGTGGGTGCAAAGCCTTAACCTTTCCCTTAATCAAGCACTTGCTATTGTGGAAGTTCTTGATAACAAAGCCGTTGCTTCGCAGGACATTGACGCGGCGGACATTACGGGGCGCGTAACTCTTGTTATGCAAACAAACAAGGTCGCGCTTCTTGACGCTTACGCTCAAAAGATACACAACAAATATATTGGCGCGCCGCAGGAAATTGTCAACAACTTTGGCAAGAAACTCGCCGCCTTTATCAATATGGGCATTATCCTGTATGACGAAGAACCCTCTATGACGCAACTTGGGTCAACGGTAGTGGTATCGTTCAATTTCACCATTTCCTATATGGCGGAAGCGTATTCTTACGCGGACACGGAAGTGGAATTTTCATTTGATAAAGAGAATTGGTACAAACTGCCGTTTACCGAGTGCAAAATGCAAAGTATTCGCACTTTTTCGGGTGTTCCGTTTATGAAACACCCCGATAAGACGGGCGTGATAAATTCCGCGATTTCAAACACTTGGGCAATTCCGTTCTTTGACTTCAAAGACAATGAATTTATTGAGGAATTTAATAAGATATTCTATGCGTCGGGTGCTATTGGAATGAGAGAGGAGGGCGAAGAAGATTGGGCGAACACCGAAATCGCCGAATTAAACGAGCCTGTATATGCGAAAATATCCGTTCTTTATCCCAACGAGCAAAAGAAGCAAGAATACCTTTATGCCTTTACCATTACGGAAGCGTCAAAGCAAGTTGTGAACTGCGACTTTACTTTGAACTCTATGACCCTGCGCGGTAGAAGTAAAGACCAAACGCCGCACGAGGAGGTTGTATAATGGCAGTTTTCAATCAAGGGACACAAAGAATAGAAGTTGTTGTTACCAAAGACAACTACGAAGCGGCAACTGCGGGGGCAAACACCAAAAACGCGGAACAAGTTGGAAGCAATGCGGAGGGGCAGGCACAAGGAAGCGCAAACGGCGGTGGAAGCAAATCGGACTTCAAACGCGGGTATAACTTTGCCCGTATAAACACCACAAAGGTGCTTGCGGCAGGAATTATGGTTGGTCGCCTTTACGCGAATTATAGAATTGGCGGTATAGGATATAAGAACGGCGATGAGGCTATGCAAGAAGCGGTGCAAAGGAATTTGGAAATTGCATTGGACGGAACGCAGTTGGCTTCCGCTGTTGCTATCGGTGCGACTTACGGCTCGGCGGGCGGCATTGCAGGCTCGCTTATTGGCGCGACTGTCGGTGCGATTACAGCAGGGGCGTCTTTGTTCTATAAGTACAAAGGCAAGTACCGCGAATATGACGCAAAGGTTTTCAAAGAGGAGAACGGCATTGAATACAAGCGCGCGAGGGCGCAAGTAAGCCTTACCACAGGGAGATTAAGATGATAGGGGTAAATCTTTATTTGTACGACAGCACACAAGAAGCAAACGGGTATCGCGGCGAGGATTTGTCCGATTATGTTTTGTCGGGCGCGCAAAATACCGAAGATATTACCGAAGAACTTGACCTTTCGGAAATCACTTTGCACGGATTGCCGCGCAAGACCGCGTTTGACCCCGAAACAAAGTTTATCATTGATGTGGTAGAGCAGGACGGCTTGACCTTTACCTACCACCGCGTCGTGCAGGAAGATTTGGTGGAAAAGCCCATTTTGTCGGACGACGAATATTATGTGCATAGCATTACGCTTATAGAGCCTGCCGTTGTCGCGCAAAAGCGCGTCGTGGACAATATTGCAATAACCTATAAACTGAAAGATGTTAGCCTTGAAACGCAAACTGCGCTCGACATTTTAGAGGATAGCGTTACGGACATAGGAAATAATCAAGAGCCGTATGTTCAACGCGGCTTTGGGAACTATGTTGACGAAACTACCTATTCTCGCACGCGCAACACTTCTTTCGGTAAATATATCTATTGGAGAAAAAAGACGGACGGAAGCCGTGTTCGTTTTGTCTATACCGATACAAACAATGTTGAACAGCGCACGGAGTTAAGATACATTAAGACGGCGGATATTCAACAAGACGGAAACGGAAAAAAATGGGCGAAATTGGAAATCCCCGTCCCCCATATTATGTGGGGAAGAATTGACGGAACGGACGAAAACCCCGCGCATAGACCGCCGCGAGTATTATCCCCTGCATTTGCCGATATTGGCGTTGCGTCTTTTTACGCGGTCATAATCGAAACTATGGCGGACGGAACTGT
The DNA here is from genome assembly GCA_045635025.1 of Candidatus Scatosoma sp. Taxonomy (GTDB): domain Bacteria; phylum Bacillota; class Clostridia; order Christensenellales; family Borkfalkiaceae; genus Scatosoma. Next base: position 17,923 of record JAZRBK010000188.1, on the reverse strand, counting down.
AAATGTTTTTCCGAAAGAGCAGTTTTTGTCTAACTCAAATCTTGGGAATACTGTTGATACAACTTTCCCCTATAAGTGGGATATTCCGCAAGGTGATGTTCCTGCCGATGTTAAAGCGCACTATCTTATTGAACAAGAGGAAGTAGAACTGCAAAATGATTATCCCGTATCAAAATTCCTTTTCCGTCAATATACGACCGACGGAGCGGGGAGCAGGACGCTTGATGATACTTTGGCTGATAATGTGTTCACGGCGCAATTTGAAGTAAATGACGATAGCACTTATTCCGTAGAATTATTTATCGAAGAAGTGGGCGGCACTCCGTCAATGCCGCTTATTGGCTTTTCCGATAGCGTGGGGAAATATGTTGTTGGTGCAAATACACCCGACAACTATACTACCTTTAATTATACGAAAAAGAAAACGCGTAGAGTTACGGGCGGTATTGGCGCGTTTATAGACCAATACGCTGAAACTGTAAGTTGCACAACGCGCGGTATTTCCACTTCGGGTGTAACTTGCGCTTTTACAACCTATGCAAGCGGAAACGAAACCGCCGTTCTTGAACAAGGCGTTGAATATACCGCATATAATATGCTTATAAAGGCTATTGCAAATTCCGATACCTATTTCAAAGAGGACGGGACAAGCGCGGCTGACCTTGACGCAAACAACGCGCCTTATCCTTTCTATGTAGGCGAGGGCGGCGGTGATAAAATTTCCAAAGACACCCTGCGCCTAACGCGCGTGAATGAAACCTTTTTCCACCAAAAGAACCTTTGGGAGATTATGCTTGAAGTCGGAAAGTATTGTCACGCTATCCCCGAAGTTAGTTTTGGCAAAGACGAAAAATACGAAATCACTTTCACGAAGTTGGGCGGAATGGACGCAACCGAAAATTCCAACACTCGTTCAAGCGTTATGAACTTCCGAAAGGTTGACGATTACATTTCCGCGTGTTCCTCTTATGTGGATAACCTTGTACAACTCGGTGGAAGCATTAAGGAAAAGGTTGTCGCAAAGACCGAAAGTGAGAACTTTGTTGTCGATAATGACGAAGCGTGTATCATTGTGAGCAAGCCGATTATAGAATTGCTTAACTTGACCGTGGTCGCGGACAATAACTATTCTATTACAGTTGGTGACGACACTTATGATATTCACAAAGGGGACACCGCCGACCTTACGCCGTACATTTACGAAAAGAACATTTACGGGCTTTTGTCGGTGCGTGCAAACGATGTTCCGAACAAAGGTATTGCTATGTATTATGAACTTGGTGATAAGGTCATTAAGGGCGGCGATTATCAACTCCCCACGCCTGTTACAAACCCATATCACGATTATGCCTTTAAGAAAATCATCATAACGGCATTTTTAGACCAAAACTTTAATATTCCTTATATCACAGGAATGTCGGGGTGGCAAATTTCGGATAGCCCGTGGTATGATGTCAAAGTGAATGATTTTATCTTTGAGGTCGAATATCGCACGAAAGACACGGCTCGTCTTGAACACGCGCGCCCCGATTTGCGTTCCTACATTTTGGCAAGCAAATATGACCGCGTTCCGACGCATAAGCAATTTAACAACCAACAGGACACGCTTGTTGATAGCGTGGCGTTTGGTAGAAATGTGTTTGGTAAACTCATTCGCACGGGCAACAACAATTACAAAGAAACTCAATGGTGCGACCACTTGGCACAACTTCTCCATAAGGGCGACCTTTGTTGGATAGGGGAGGGGCTTTATTATATCGCAAAAATTACGCATATTTTCTACCCCGACCATATAGAAAGCGTAGTTGAATACTCAAAGGACTACAACCAACTTTCCGCAATTATCGGTATTCCGTCCGAGCCTCGTTTCTTTGAGATAAGCGAACAAAGCGCGATAGACCGCGAGGTTGCTATCAATGACTATTTGCTCGTCACGACAAAAAGCGACGAAATTGACGAAAGCGCAGGGTTTATTGCGGATATTGAGCATACCAAAAATCTTATCTTCGGGAATGGAAGCACTTATTTGAAATGGGCTTTGTCAAGTTTCCGTGGTGATAAGGACAACGGGAACGAGGGGACTTTTGGCGTGCGTAGCCTGTCAAAAGATATGCTCCACCCCGTCAACGCTTACCAAAGCGGCGGTACTTTGACCTATGAATGGGATATGGTCGATAACTTTTCCGCAGGCGACGAAGTGAGCGCGGAAATTACTATGCAAGACAACCCCACCGCCGATAATGCCTACCGCACAATGCGCGCGGTGCAATATTGCGATAAGTACGGCAAGGCAGGGTTGCTTGATTTTGCCCTTTATGGCGAATTAAAACTTTCGTCCGACCAAATCCGCTCCCTGCCAAAGTCCCCGCTTTTTGGCGAGAACTCCGTTGAAATGGAAGTGGATATAAAGACGGATAGCACGCTGTTCTCGTCCTCTTGGCTTGTCCCCCACGACGGCGTTACGCCGATAACTCCGTCCGCAGGTGTTGTTTACAGCGTTATATCATTCACTTACTTAACGGCAACCTCTAACGATATATTGTCAAGTTTTGAAGCAGGGCAAGCGAATTTAACCGCATACCTCGACGGAAAGATACTTGCGGCAACGGGAAATGCCGCCGCCAACGGAGATGTTATCCTTATGGGCGTAATAAACAATGATAATACCGCGATTTTGGCTTATTACCTTTATAGGCGCGTTAGCGGCTCTTATGTTGGCGCGCAAATTTGGAATAATGAACTCGGCGAATGGGACGGATATGTTTACTTCGCTTGGGACGATGAAAAACAAGAGTATGTCCCGCGCTATACGCAGGGCAACGCAACCCCCATTGTTTCCAACACGGCAAATATCGGGAAAAGCATTGTCTTGTTTAAGGACTGCCGAGAAACCCTGCATTTCAATTACAACCTTATTCAAATTGCCGAAAGCGATGAGTTTGTTATTTCCCCGTTCTTCTTTGATAATAACAAGAAGAACAAAGCAAAGGTCGTTGTGCTTTCGTCAAAGGTGAATAAGATGACAAACGGCTATATAAGCGTTGACAGCATTTTAGCCGAATACGAGGAAGATTTAGACCACCCTGCAATTATCACAACAAGCGGCAACAAAATCGTGGTCGATATGTCTTGGATAGAGGGGCTTTCCCCCGATATAAGAGAAACTATGCAAGCAGTTGCAATTATGGAAAGCGGACAAAGCGGATTATCCCAAAAATTCACTATCGCCAAAAACGATTACTTCTTCCCTCACTATACTTGGTATATCGGCGCACCAAACAAGGCAAAGGTATTCACAAACAAGCAGTAAAAATGTTCCACATAGAACAATTAAAAGACCCCGCGCGGGGTCTTTTTTGCCCTGCCGTAAAAACATTACGGAAGTGTAGAAAAACTACGGTATGTTGACAACCTTTCCAAATTGTGGATAACTCACCCTATTTTGTGGATAACTTGTGGATAACTCGTGCATAAATGTGGATAACTCACCACTTTTTTATTCAAATTGTGGATAACTTTGCATAAATGTGGATAACTTTTTAGGGGGTATTTTAGGCATTTTTCCCTATTTATCCGAACATTACAAAGAAAAATCGTGCCAAAATTGCCGAAGTTATCCACAATGCTTATTATTATTACTATTATTATACACATAAAAAATAATAACCGCGCGTGCGCGCGAGGAAAGAAAAGTCTTTTAATGCTCTTGATTTTTTCCTCTAAAAGTGGTAAACTAAAAGCAAGGGGAAAAATCTTGTAACGAGGTTGCGGGTATGAATACCATTAAAATTAAACTTTCTACGAGTGGGAGAATTGCCGCTCTTGACAAAAACTTTCCGCTTTACTGCGGGCAATTTAACAATGTTTTGTTGAATATTCTTGTGCCGACGGCTATTTTGTCGGGCGGCTTTGAAGTGGGGCAGGTGGAAAACACGCTTGACCCGACGGACGCGGCGGACGAAATCGCGCTCAATACCTTACTTACAGCATATATCAAAACATTTACGGGGGACGAAACGCGACCGCACGCGGGCGATGTTGTTTTTTACATTTACAACAACGCGGGCGTGCTGACCTATTATAAGGCGACATTTGACGGGGCGGTTTGGGGCTTTGAAGCGGTTGATTATTTTGACTTCGGCTCGGCGGGCGCGAATGTGAAAATCGGTATGGTTGGAACTTTCCCGAACGGCGTTGTCTTTAAGAGCAAGTCCTATTATACGCGCTTTGTCAAGAAGTTCACAAACGAGGGCGTGGAATATGCGCTTTATGAAAAGCAAATGCCGAAGGACTTTACCGATGTTGTGGGCGACCAAACCCTTGTCATCAATGTGGAAAATATCGCGGGGGAAAATATCACGAACATTGTGACCTCGCAAACGGCGACCTTGCCGATTTTGCGCTCCACGGTGCTTGACCGCGACGAGGCGGTGGAAGCGTCCGAACTTGCCCGCTTGGAAGCGGATATGAACGCACTTACGGAGGATATGCAAGGCAAGCAGGACAAGCAGGACAACGATATTCAATTCACCACCGAAAAGACGGTCGTGGGCGCGCTTAATAATTTGAACACGCGCGAGAACTCTACGGCGGCTACGGCTTCGGCGGCTGACGCGCGCTCGGTGGAGAACGCGGGGAAAATCGCAACTTTGGAAAGCGTTGTCGGCGCGGGCGAGTATTATGTTGGTACAATGACGGTGACAACTGATATTTTGCCGCTTCCGAACCCGACCACCGTGCTTAACAATTATGTGCAAACGAAAGAGGGGCGCGCACCGAAGGGCGGCGATACTGTTATCATCATTCAAAAAATCACCGACCAACTTGACAAAAACTACAAGGCGATTTTCAATGGGACGAATTGGATTTGGTATGAAATCCCGCCTATGGAACTTGCGGGCAACGGCTCGGCGGGTATTGTAGAGGGAACTTATACCGTGGGCGCGACGGCAAACACCATTGTTGACATCACGGGCGGCAAAATTGTTGCCATTTATGTGAAAGACAACAACGGGAATTACGCGGACATTCGCACCTATTTGAACACGCTCCATACCTCTATCGCGGACATTATCGCGGGCAACACGCAGGTCGGCGTGGCTTTGCGCGCGTTGCAGGACGGCTTGGGCAATAACATCGTCAATACCTATCTTACGCAAACGGCGGGCGCGACAAAACAATATGTAAAAGACTACGCTATGCCGAAAGAGTTTAACAATGCGTTTGTCATTAAGAAAGTAAATAACGAAGTTGTATTCTCGGAAGATTGGAGTTTTGGGTTTGGCAATTCGGTATCGCTTGACGCAGTTGACGCGCCGATAGGCGAAACTGTGCTTGGTAGGGCAACTTACACGCTCGGCAACATAAACTTTGAAATATCGAGCAAAAATTCTTTTTCGGGGAAATATCAATTTTTAAGAAGCGCAACGAGCAACGAGCAAATATACTTAAAGGTAAAAACTTATATTGATACAAGCAACGGGATTTTGCCGCTTTTACAAAGCACGGATATTGTTCCCGTATCTTTTGGCAATATCAACATTGCGAGTGCAACAGTTACTGGGAAGTTTAAGGGAAATATAATGGGCAACCCTTATCGGTTGAAAGAGGGGGATACGATTTATCAAGAGTTTATCCTTATTCGTGAAGCAAGCAATTCTATTACATATTCTCTTACTTCCGATAGTATGTTCCCGTCAAACTTTTGGCTGAACACGGGCGTGCAGGTGCTTGAATACGGCGACTTGGGCGAAATGAAAGTTATTACCGCAACGCCGTCCGTTGAAATGCTGACTTTCGGGAATAATATGTTCCACAACACGAAGGAAACTGTGGTTTTGACGATTTCCGATAATATTCTTATTCAGTCGTTGGAGAGGGGGAAAACTGTTCAATTCTCGATGAGATTTGACACTACGGGGCTTACTATTCCGCAGGACGCTTTCACGGTCATTCGTTATACGGTTGACAATGAAACAAAATATCTTTCCGTCCTCGCAAGAGCAAATTCGGAAGTTTTGCTTGGCGGAGGTGTAAAGTTTAGCAGTTTTCAATATTGCAGGTACAAAAACAGTTACGGTTGGAATAGAGCGCAGTATCAAGCCCTTATCACCATTGATAGCGGCGTAAATACGAATGGCATTCCTATTGAGTTGGGAGAGGGTAATTACAGTCCTTATCCGTATGTTGATTTGCGCGCGGTTGTGGAAAGCCCGAATATTGTAAACAATTCGAGTGGGACTTGGGCTTTGGGTGCAAATAATTGGAGCGGTGGAGAAATGGACTTTTCAACTGCGCCGATTATGGGCATAGGCGACCACGACGCGGCATTTTTTACGCCCGCAACAATACAAGACAGGGAAAAAGCGGTAAGAGCAGGGCTTTTTATTGTTCCAAACAAAGTTACGAAAAACGGACAAAATTATTGGAGATTTACTTGCGTAAATACGCCCACGGAAGATATTTCGCTGAATTTTTATGTTGTAAAAGGAATGGGGGGAGCGGAAGCAACGCTTTTCCTTTGTGGCGTATATGCTGTGCCTTCCACACCAACGCCGCCTGTTGTGGAAAATCAAGTAACCGATGAATTTGGAAACCCCGTGACGGACGAGTTCGGAAACCCCGTTACGGCTGAATAAATAAAAAAACAAAAGGAGAGATAAATATGGCAAAGGTAAATAGAACATTGATGGTTGGCGATGATGTTGTCGAAGTAGCACCCGACAACCTCCCTGCCGCCGCCGCAAACGCAAAAGGCGCAGTTTTGCAGGGAGAAGGCATTGCGAAAGACCCCTATCCGAGAGATGCAGCGGACAAGAAAATAAACACCGTTCTTGATAGTTTGCGTCAATCGGGTGTTGTGGCAAACGACAAATTTGTCGTTTTTTACGATAAAAACTTCCCGCAGGGCGTTGAAGAAGGAGGGGATATTCCCCACGATGGAACTGTTTATTCGGCAGGGCAAACGGCAACAGTAAAATTTGAAGATAGCGAGGAGCGCGTTCCGTATTGTCAAGGATACGATTTTATCGGGTGGGCATTGTCGCCTTCCGCCGTAACGCCTTCTTATCCGTATGACGAGAATGACCCGCAAACTTACACGATTACTTTTACGGATAATGACATTGTTCTTTATGCAGTATGGCAAGAAAAAACCGCCACCGTTACTTACGCGCTTGGCGACTACGGCACGGGTAGCGTTCCGTCCGCACAAACCGTTCCCGAAGGCGACGAGGTGCAATTATCATTTTCGCCCGCACCGACTGTGAACGATGGCAGCGGAAGGGTTTTTGTTGGTTGGAGTGAAACAGATGGCGGAAGTTCGTTTAATGACGCGACATATCGATCTGACGGAACGAATTATATGTATCCGTATTCTGATGTAACCCTTTACCCCGTCTTTGCCGCGCAGTACACCTTGACCTATGCGTTGGGCAACGACGCAACGGGGAACGTGCCAAGTTCCGAGACCTTCTATGATGGACAAACGGCGAACATCAACTTCAATCCGTCCGTTACCTGCATAAGCGACCCGACAAAGGTATTTATCGGATGGTCGGAAACGGACGAAGATACGACCGCGACCTACACCGCAAACGGGACAAACTCTATTTATATGAACAAGAGCGTAACGCTTTACCCCGTGTTTGCGGCACAAGGGCAAGGCGGTAGTATTACTATTGTAAACACGAGCAGCAAATCATATACTGTCAGCGTTTATCAAGGGGAAACGAGCATATTGACCATCGCCGCAGGAACGCAGGAAGTGTTAAATTATACTCCGGGCGAACAATACGAAATCCGTTCAACTCTGACCAACGGAGCGTTCAATGGCGTATATAATGGCACTCAATATTCAAACGCAAGTTTGCAATATTTATCTGGCGCAGTTGGGAAATATTACAATCCATCGGGTTCGTCAACTGATTGGGAGTTCGCAAGCGGCGACTCCGGCACGTTAACGATCGGTTAAAAGGAGGTGAGCAATTATGTATAGAAAAAAAATTTCGGAAGCAACGAAACAAAAAATCCGCGCTTGGCGCGAAAAGAACTGTTTTCCCATCGTCAATAGGGGAACGGCTTGGTATAACAAACTGACAAAAAAGCAAAAGGACGAATTGCAAAAGTGGTATCAAGACTGTCTTGACGCGCCTGAAACGGGCATTTGTCCGAAGCGCCCCGCGTGGATTGAGTGAGGTGGCTATGATTTACAACATTGAATTAAAGCGCGTGCGGACAATGGTGGACTGCGCGAAATGCCGCCTTTTCGACCAAACGACAAAAACCTGCAAGGGGCTTAACCTTATTTGCTTTGAGTATGACGAAAAGACAAAGACCATAATCGACGGCAAGACGAAACTGCCGCGACAGGTATAAAGGAGAGGAACTATGGAAAAATTGAGGGCATTTTGGGAAATCATCGCCCCCTACATTTCGGGCGGCTTAATGGGCGGCATTGTCACAATGGTTATTCTCCCGTTCATTCGGGGGAAAATCACAAAAGGCTTTGCCAAACTGAACTTCGACGGCTTCTTAAAGGAAATGAGGTCTATCCTCATCGTCGAGTTCAATGCGGCATTGGAACGCTTGAAAGGCACGGTTTTGACGCACTCTATTGAGCCGCTTGTGTTAAGCGAAATGCAAAAGGTGAATGAGAGCGCGAATGAACGCGTACAGGCGACTTGTGATAAGATACACGCCGAGAACGCCGCATTATTGAATGTGTTAGCGGCGCAGGCGGCATATTTTGATGACAGTACGGTTGGGGAGGCGAAGAAAACCGCCCTGCATTCCGCTATCACCGACGCGCAGGCTCTATTTGCCCCGCAAACCGTTGAAAGCGTTGTGGAGGTCACGGAGGTCGAGGAAGCCCCCAAACGCCCCGTAAAACGCAAAATTGAGGGCTGGAAATGAGTTCCGCAAAGAAGAAGTATATCACCTATTCCGTCTTGGACTTTTTGCTGACCTTTGGAGGGTCGGGCGCGGTGATTTTATACAATTACCTCGTCCCCGATACCTCTATGGGATACAAACTGTCCTTGACGGGAATAATCCTCTTTATCGCGGTGCTGTTCACGGCAAAGGCGATTTTTGAAAAGCACTTCCGCGAGAAGTTGGACACAATGCTCCAACAGTTGGCGGAGGCAACCGACCCCGAAGTAAAGCAAGTGATAAGCGAGGACATAAACAAGCACAAGGTCAAGAACAGTATTTACCAACGCCTTATGCTCTTGTTGCCGTTTATCGTGCTTGTGTTCGTCACCACGGTGGCTATGAAATGGCTTGCCGACCTTCGGGCGAGCGCAGGGCTTATCCTTGTTTCAATGGGTGCAGGCTCGGTTTTCAATGTACTAAAAAAACCGCAGGGCGACGCGGTGAGAATGGAGAACTACAAGAAAAGAGCGAAATAGCAAAAAGTTAAAAGGGGGTAACTTATGGGAAATAACACAAATCAATTCACGGCGCGCGTCCGTATAATCCGCGCAAGGACTTGGACGCTTTCGGTCACGATTATCGCACTTTTGGCGTTATATATTTTCGTGACGCTTTCCATTAAAAGCAAGATTGATTGGATAGACTTCGCGCTGACGGCGGCTATCCAAATAAGCACGCACTTTGCATACTTCCCCGACGGCGAACGATACGGGGAACTTGACAATGTATTTCAAACAAACCGAAAATCCTATAATAAGAAATCCGCCCAAATTATCACTACGGACAACAGTTCGGTGGAGAAGTTGAGGGAGTTTTGCGAGTATGACTTTGAGGAACGCAAGGCGCGCCATATTGCTGACGAATGTGCTAAAATCGGCGTGAGCGTTGAGGAGTACGCCGCCCTTGCCCAAAAGTCCAAAGCGGAACTGAAAACCATTGACAAGTTGGAGTTGAACGGCAAGGTGCTGTACTTTACGCCAAAACGCCGCAGGGCGGTCATTAAACTTGTTTTCGGGAAAAACCCCGTCAAGGCGAACAACCCCGAAACTATCCTTTCCGCAGTTGACCGCGACTACACGGAGGCTATCAAGGACGGCTCGCAAACCTACCGCAAAGCGCAACACGCCGCCCGCCTGTTTAAGTCCATTGTCATCGGCGGTATTCTCGCGTACATCGGCTATAATATGCGTGACGGGCTTTCCTTTGCCGCTATTGTGAAATCGTGCGTGTTTATCGGTTCTATGATTATGACCGCCGTATCGTCCTATATCAACGGCGAAAAGTCCTCGCGCGAGTACAAAAACAAGTTCTATGTGGAACTTATTATGTTTATTGATAAGTTCTTTTCGTGGGCAAAAATCACGCCGCAAGCCGATGATGACGGCGAGGAAGAAAAAAGTTAAAAAATTTTATGAAAACCCCTTGACAACACAATGAAAGGCTGATATAATAAAGGTGTTAGTTGAGGTCAAGGCGGCTGACGAATACAAAAGGACAAGGTGAAAATAGCCCGTTGGGGCGCGAAAGGTGCTTGACCCACCGAGTAACGCCCCGTCGGGCTTTTCTATTAAAGGGGGTAAGAGTATGGAGCAACAACAAAAAGAGTTTTGCGAAAGAATGATTGGAGGCATTGCTTCGGTCATTGCTTGTTGGCGCGAGTATAACGGTATTGATTTTGTCCGAAAAGGAGGCATACCGAATTTGGCGAGTTTTGACTTGGCAAAAAGTATCGTTCATTCTTCTTTTTTTATGCAGGAAATTCAACGCGCTATTAAGCAAGAAAGGAAAGAAACGGAAGAAAAGAATAGGGAGGGGTACAATTCCCCCATTACAGTCGCCGTTCGGGAATATGTAAGCGCGTTTAACGAAGCGGTGGAAAGCGAAGTTATCCGCGCCGTAAATAAATTTGCCGTCTATGTTGACAAGGAAGAACTTGCAAAGGCATTGAACTATGACCGAAATCAATACAACAAGGGCTACGACATCGGCTTTTGGAGAGGGGAGCAAATCGCGGCAAAAAGGTTCGCGGCGGCAATAAAAGAAAGGTTGAGAATACCCGAAAAGCGCGCCTGCAATACGGCGTCATTTACCAAAGGGCAAATAAGGGCTGTTGTGAACGAGATTTTGGAAGAAATTGTGGGGGAGGAAAAGGCAAATGACTGAACAAGAAAAGCGAATTGAGGATATGATATATAAAGTATATCTTGATAATGAAAGCGGCGGTGCCCTTCATATCGTCATCGGGGACGGAAACTTTGAGGATAATCATATAAAGTATTGTCTTGATTGCTCTATCCCAAATATAGAGAACGATGAAAAAAGAGCGTTGTACGAGGAGTGCGCGAAAGGTTTACTATCCTTAAAATTGAGCAGAAGGTACAGTTTAGCAAGTAGTGCTTGGAATATTTATCGCAAAGCCGACGAGGTAAGAAAGGAAAAGGCGAAAGAGATTTACAAAGCCGTATTGGATTTGCGAGAACTTATGGTAAACAATGACGACGCGCTTTGTATATTGCGAAATGTTGAAAGTTGGGCAAAAGAGGACGGCGTGGAGGTAGAGGAATGAAATTGTATTTTTTTAGCGTGAGCGAGTGGATTTATTCTAATAGGTGTCCCGTTATTAGAACCGTAGAAGCGGAAGAAAGGGAAAAATCGTATAACATCGTGAAAGACAAGACTTGGACTTGTTGTGCGCGAGTTGTCAAAAAGTCGGATATGGCTGTTCATAATGAAAAATTTTACACAACGGAAGAAGAAGCAAAAATCGGGCTGAAAAAATGGCTAACCGAAACCGCGGACGGATGCAGGAAGACGGCACAAAAAAGAATGGAACAGGCGGGTGCGTTGGAAAAGTTTTTGTGCGAAATGAAGGCAAAGGAGAAAGGACAATGAGAAGCATTTTAATGAGCATAAAGCCCAAATGGGTAGAAAAAATCGCAAGCGGAGAAAAGACGGTCGAGGTGAGGAAGACCGTGCCGAAGTGTGGAACGCCGTTTAAGGTGTATATATATGAAACATTGGACGGTGGGCATTCTTGTAAACGGTGTAAGGAAACTTCCGAAACTTGTTACAGTTGGGCAAAAAGCGGCGTCGGTTGTTATAATGGTAGCGGCAAGGTCGTTGGCGAGTTTGTTTGCGACGAGGTATTTGAGATTGAAAACTCTTGGTTTGACGAGGGTTTTAATCGTGCGGCAAAGCAGGGGTGTATTTACCTTGAAGATTTGGCGTTGTATCTCGGCGGCAATGACGGCTACGCCTTGCATATCTCCGACTTGAAGATTTACGACAAGCCGAAAGCGTTGAGCGAATTTGGCTATCCTTGCGACGGCGACTGCGACCGTTGCAAATATGAAAGAATAAAAGAGGATAGAATAGACTGTTATAGAATTGTTGAATGCGCCCCGAAGCCGTGGTGCTACGTGGAGGAGTTATGAGCAAGATTGACGACATTTATCCTTTAACCATTGTAAAAGATAGGTACAGCGGCACTTATTCGGGCGCGTTATACACGGCTTGGAATTTAGCCCACAATGAAGTGCCGCGCGCGGTTTCGGGAAGCGATAATGAATGTATCGCGTTTTGGGACGAAGATGTAAAAAATCTTGTTGGGCGCGGAAACACCATTGAAGAAGCGGTCGCGGACTTGGCAAAAAAAATGGAGGGCAAAGACGATTTTCGTTGGGATTTGGCGGTCGCAATAGACCTTGCAAGGGATAGAACAAGAGGGGAGTGGTAAAATGAAAAATTACGATGAAATATTTTGCGGATTTGGAAAATGCCCATTGACAAAGGATTACAATGGATACACGATATTGGTGCAATATTCGCCATTTGAAGTTGGGGTGCTTGTTGGAATTATACAAAAAGGTAGCATAAGAGCATACATAGAACGAAAATTAAGTGAAGAAACAATCATTATTGGAACGGAAGTTTATAATATGTTTGGCTGTTCAAAGAGCAGTACCGAGCATAAGAGATTTGAAGAAACGGACAAAGCCGTCAATGACTTTTATGAGGAATTGAAAATGTGTGTTGACGGTATCGAATTGTTTGTCGAGCAAGAAGTGGAGATAAAGAAAGCACAACTACTGCGAAACAAAGAATTAAACCCATATATTTGCATAAAGCCTTATAAGAGCGACGAGGTATAAACCCCATTTATACCGCCCATAAAATCTATTGATTGGACGGTGTGAAAAATGCGTGGTATAATAAAGGTAAGAAAACAAGGGGGACAACAAAATGATTAAGAAAGAAATCGGCAATGTGCTTATGGGGGACAACCTCTTAAAAATCGGAGAAACGCAGGTGTTCGCTTGCTTGGGACGATACCTTTGTTATCGCAATATGCGCGGAAACGAGGCTATGGGGATAATCGACGGGTACTGCAAGTTTTTGAGGGAAGAAGTCCACGACAAGAGGCTTGCGGACGCGGTGGAAACAATGGTGCTTGCAGGGAGCGTTAGCGGCGTATTCTCGGACAAGAATATCGTGGGCTTTACGGACTGCGGCGGCGAGTTGGTCGAAATTGACGGCGTTGACTATGACTGTGAAACCTTTGCAAGAAACTATTTCAAAGGGCTTTCCCCGTCGGTGGGGTTCGGCTTCAAACACAATGTAAAAGAGAGGGGGGTGACGATTTATGACTGAACAAGAAAGGGATAAACGCATAAAAGGTATGGAAGATACCATATCGGAATTTAGAGAACAAAATCTTTGTGACCATTTTTCCCATACGGAATGTGCTTTGCATTGTGACGAGTGCCATTTGGGTGTTTTGGTTGACGCAGGTTATCGCAAAGCCGACGAAGTACGAAAGGAAACGGTGAAGAAAATAATTGATTTTCTTAAGGAGAACGGACATTTTGGATATGATTATCCATCTTCTCCGCACAGCCCTATCGTGACATTTGACCCGTGTATCTTTGAAGATATAGAAAACGAGTTCGGCGTGGAGGAACTATGACGGAAAAACAGGCGTGGACGCTCGGCGGCTTGTTACTGTTGGCGGCTTGGTTTGCGTATGTGACATACCTATTTATCAAGTGGCGAATTAAAAAGAAGAAAAAGACCGAGCAGGAGGAAAAGGACGATGATTGCGGTGACAACGATATTGGGAATGACGAAAATTGAAACTACCAACAATTTCCCCGAATTTATGTTTGCGGACACGAGTTGCATTATCACGGCGATATACAACATCGCAAAGGAGCGCGGCTTTGGGGAGAGTTTTAAGGAAGTTTTGACAAAGGCAATAAATGACGGCACGGCGTTCGGGGAGAACAGCAAAAGCGTCCCCTCGCAGTTGCAGGACATTATCGACAAAACAATAAAGGGGGATAAGGACGAATGAGCATTGTTGAAGAAACTTTTGACAAAGCCATTGCGAACGGAATAGAGAGGGGCAAAATGCGGCTTTATGGCGCGCTGTTAAGGAAAATGAACACGGAACACAAAGAAAGCCTTACCTTTGAGGAAATCAAAGCGGTATATGAGGAGGAAATGAACAATGCCCGTAAGGAAAGTTAAAGGCGGTTATAAGTGGGGAACGGTTGGGAAAACATACCCCACTAAAGCGCAGGCGGAAAGGCAGGGGCGCGCGATAAGAGCGTCTATGGCACGGCAGGGGAAAAAGGAAAAATGATAGACTTACAAAGATTAAAAACCGAAACTTGGTTTGGCTATTGCATAGGCGCTTATGACGGTAAGTATCGCCCAACCGCATATACGATTAAAAGGGCGGCGCAAAAACTTATGCGAAAGGAGAGGACAAGCAACGGAGATTGGTTCGCTTATTATTGCGGGAAAGACGGACAAGCCTATAAGTGCGCGATTGAGTTCAACGGCGGGGAAATCACCGTTTACAACTTGGGCACTTTTAAGGAATTGGGGCAACCTATCCCGCCGCATTTTCGACCACTTCTACCGATAAAAAAGGAACGCATAGGTGAGGTATGGGCGTGCCCTATAATAGGGGTTAAAAAATGAGGAAGTTGCAAGTAGTAAAGGACGGCTTTTACTTTCTCCGTGACGGAAAGGTTGTCCGCGAGGTACGGCGCATAAGAACGCCCGTGAAAAGGACGAACGGCGAGGTTTGCAAAGTGAGTATGCGTGTGAGCGTGGAAAAACTGAAACGGAACTTGAAAAGGTATTTAAGGGAAGTAAGACGCAAGGTTCGTATGACTTAAAGGGGGATAAGCGATAAACTGTATTTATACCACCCATAAAATTTACTGATGTAAAAACTATGGCAAAGTATGGTATAATAAAGGTAACGAGGGCGGTTAGCGCAGGGAAGCGCGCACGGCAACAACCGTGAGGTCGGCGGGTCGAAACCGCTACCGCCCACAAGGAGGGGTGGCGAACCTCGCCGCAGATGGCGGCAAAATAACGCAAAGCGCGGAGGAAGCGCAAGGGGCGGTGATGAAACAGCCTATTCCGCCCAAAAGGGGGAAAACAATGCTTGACGAAAACGGAATAAGCGACACTATCAAATGTATTGATGTTATGCGCGCCGACGGAACGCCGATTTATCCGAAAGGTTATTTTGAGCAGTTACGACAAGCCGATATGCTTATGGCTGAAATATCAAGAGAAAAGCCGAAGCGTGCCAATTTGCTACGGGAGAAAGCAATGATAGAGAGTGCATTGCGTCAAAGAATGTGTGGAAAACGATGGACGCTTCTTCAAGAGTTATACGAAATAAATAAAGCGTTATCCGAAATAAATAAAAGGGGGAATAAAAAATGAACGGATATTACATTTTGGCTATCGTGTTTATCGCGGTGGCGGCAGGCTTGGTGGTGACATACCACTTAATCGCGTTTGCGTTGTGGCGCAAGGAAAACGCCGAGAAAAAAAAGGAAAGTCCCGATACGGGGGTTAAGAAATTATATTACGGTAAAAATGGAGCATATCTTTCGCGCGTAGCCTATTTCAAGCGGAACTTCCGAAAGTTTGTCCTCGCTATCGTCATTATTGTTACTATCGGTGCGGTTATGTTCGGGATTGGCGTAGGGTTCGTGAATAACGCCGAAAAGGAAATCGTCAAATACAAGTCGCGCTATTCAATGGCTATGATGTTAAAGGACGGCGATTTTTACAAGTACAGCGGAAATCAAATTGCAAAAGAAACCGTTGACATCGCGGAATGGGTCGCAAAGGTGAATTGGTCGATTGAGCGATACGGGCGTTTTTCCCCGTACTATTCATTAAAGGGGCGCGTCCGTTTGACTATCGGAGGGGCGGAACAATGGTGACGCTTTGCGATACCGCGATTGAATGTTGCATTAACCTTTTGACCGAAGTCGCGCGAATGGCAATTCACGATTACAAGAACTACGCCGAGCGATACAACCGCCTGCGGAACGGCTTGCCCGACGGGGCTTCAAAGGAATGTAAACTTTTCCGCATAAAGCGCAACACGGACAAAATCGAACGCTTTTTCAAGGACGACCCATACGGCGTATTTAACGAACGCGGGGCGAACTTCGTGGAAAAACTGCGCTCCGAGTGCAAGTACCAACCAACCGAACGGATAACCTATTCACAGTATTGTACGCTGTTGCCGCAGGAGGCGCGCGAGGAAAAAATACACCCACACGGAATAGCGCGGGTGGTGACGATTAACAAAAATAAAGTGCGATGACATAACCCCCTATAAGGGGGTTATTGTTTTAGAGAAAAAAGTTGAAAAAATTTTATGCAAAGTGTTGACAATGCGGTGAAAGTGTGATACAATAGAGGTATCAAAGGGGCGGAAAGCCCCCAAAAACACAAGGGGGGTTTAAGAATGAGAACTTTTACCAAAGACGAACTGAAAGATATTTTGGAGCGTCACTGCAAGTGGGCGCGAGCCGAAGAAGGTGGCGAGCGCGCGTACTTGCGTGGCGCGGACTTGCGTGGCGCGGACTTGCGTGGCGCGGACTTGCGTGGCGCGTACTTGGGTGACGCGGACTTGCGTGGCGCGTACTTGCGTGGCGCGGACTTGCGTGACGCGGACTTGCGTGGCGCGGACTTGCGTGGCGCGAAAAATATTCCTTTTATCCCGTATGCCTGCCCCGACTTTGGCTCGTTTATCGGTTACAAAAAGTGCAATAGCGAAAACGGTGAGGTTATCGTGGAACTTGAAATTTTATCGGATGCACGCCGTTGTTCGGCTACGGGGCGCAAGTGCCGTTGCGACAAGGCAAAAGTGCTTGCCATTCAAACCATTGACGGAACGCCCGCCAAAATCAAAGAAGCGCAAAGCAAGTACGACAGTAATTTTGTTTACCGCGTAGGGGGAGTTGTAGAGGTAAAGGACTTTTGCGAGGATAGGTGGAATGAGTGCGCCGCAGGTATTCACTTCTTCATTAACAGGCAAGAAGCCGTGAATTATTAAAAGGGGGAATAAAAAATGAACAATGTTTTTGAAGTTTTGAGCAAAATCAATGTAAACGAACACACGGAGAAAAAGGGAAACCTTACTTATCTTTCGTGGGCGTGGGCTTGGAGCGAGGTAAAAAAGGCGTTTCCGAACGCGACTTACACGATTTATGAGAACGCGGCGGGGTTGAACTACCACACGGACGGCAGGACTTGTTGGGTAAAGACGGGCGTTACCATTGAGGGCTTGGAGCATATCGAGTATTTGCCCGTTATGAACAGCAAGAATATGCCAATTCCTTTGGAGGAGGTCAATTCCTTTGATGTGAACAAGGCAATTCAAAGGTCGCTGACAAAGGCTTGCGCTCGCCACGGACTTGGCTTGTATATTTACGCAGGGGAGGACTTGCCCGAAGCGGAGGCGAATGCTCCCGCACCGAAAATCACGGAGGCGCAAAAGGCGGAATTTACCGTGCTCGGCGTAAAGGTGGAAAACACGCTCCGCAAGTTCGGCGTTGACAAGTTGGAGGACTTAACGCAGGAGCAAGCGCAATACATCATCGACCAAAAGAAAGCCTACGACCAAAAAAAAGCGGCGCAGGCTGAACAGTTGGCTAATGAC
>JAZRBK010000187.1:0-4280 GCA_045635025.1 Candidatus Scatosoma sp. | reverse complement strand
TCCTTATTTTCGACGAAAAATACGAGGCGGAAAAACGGGAACGGGGTGCGCTCGATTATAACGATTTGGAGCATAAAGCGCTCGCGCTTTTGAATATGGACGAGGTAGCGGCGCAAATGCGGGAAAAATACCGCTACGTTTTCGTCGATGAGTATCAAGACGTCAATCCCGTGCAAGAGGCGCTTATCTCCAAAATCGGCGGGGAAAATCTCTTCCTCGTCGGGGACGTGAAGCAGTCTATTTACGGTTTCCGCGGCAGTAAGTCTAAGTTCTTCGTCGAAAAGCAAAACGAGTTTGCCTCGCTTGGCGAAAGTTTGGTTATGCGGCGCAATTTCAGAAGTTCGGATAAGGTGCTCGACGCGGTGAATTCGCAGTTCTCTTTGGCGATGACGAAAGAAAACTGTTCGGTCGATTACGCGCGCGATTCGTATATGGAGCGCGGGGGCAGGTACGCGTTGAACGACGGAAGAGTGGAGCTCCACTATCTTGGCGAAGAAGAAAAGGAAGAGAAAAAAACGCGCGGGGTATATTCCGTCCGCGAAAGTGCGAAACGGCAGGAAAAAGAGGTTAGCCTTGCCGTTAAAACGCTGAAAACGATTATCGAAAAGGAACGCGCCTCCAAATGGTACGACGCGGACACGGGGGAATATCGCGACGTGCGTTATTCAGATATAGCCATACTTTCCCGTAAGAAACAGGGGCAAATCGCACTCAACGTCGCCGCGCTCGCGGCGGAGGGGATTCCCGTAACGACGGTGGCGGCAGTCAACGTTTGCGATTACGCGGAAGTGAAAACGCTCATCGATATATTATCGCTTATCGACAACGAAGAACAAGACGTTCCGCTTTGTAGCGCACTTTTGTCTACGCTCGCCAATTTGACGGCGGACGATTTAGCGGAAATTCCGCTCGCGGGAAAAGAGGAAAAATATTTTAGAAACGCCTGTAAAAAATACGCGGCGGAAAAGGAAAACGAGCTCGCGCACCGCTTAACAGCGTTTTTTAAGTATTTGAAAGAATTACAAACGCTTTCTTGCGTAATGGACGCGGGGGAATTGCTCGCGAAAATCATTGCCGACACGCGTATGGAAACCCGCCTTTTGTCGATGGAAAACGGGGTGGCGTGTTTGAAGCGTATTCACCGTTTTATCGAGGAGGCTTCTAATCCCGAACCGCTTTGCGTGCACGAGTTCTTGGAAAGATTGCGCGATTTGGATTACCGAATCGAGTTTAGCGAAAACGGCGGCGAGGACTCGGTAAAAGTTTTGACGATGCACTCTTCTAAGGGGTTGGAATATCCTGTCGTTATCTTGGATAATTTGAATGCTCCTTTCCGTGCGGTGGATAGCGGAGAGATTTTAATCGAGGAAACGTACGGGCTTGCGCCTCGCGCGTTTGACGAAAATAAAATGACGAAAACGGAAACGCTTTTGCGCCGTTTGCAACGGGAAAAAGAACAGGAAAACTCCACGGCGGACGAGCTTAATTTGTATTACGTGGCGTTGACGCGCGCGAAATATGCCTTGCATCTGCTTTTCAAAAAACCGAGCGTTCTGCCCGACCCCCGTTACGCCCGTTCGTTTGCCGATTTTACCGATTTTTCCGTTTGGGAAGATTACGAGGTTCAGGATACGATTTTCGACGTTCCGCGCCAAGAACGCTTAGCGCTTGCCTTTCATCCCGACGAAGAGCTTTCCCGCTCTATCGTGGGCGCATTTTCGTGGGAATACCCCAACGAGGCTTGCGAAAATCTGCCCGTGAAAAACTCTGCGACGGGTTTAATGTCGGGTGAAGTCGTTTTGGATAAAAGCGGCGACAGCGGCTTTGGTAGGATAGAGGAACGCTCGCATACCCTTTTCGATGGGGACGAGCAAGAGTATCAAACTATCGACAGGGAAATCGGTATTGCCTATCACGCTTTCTTGGAACGTTTTGATTTTGCTTGCCTGTTCGATAAGGACGGGGAGAGAACCGAACGGGAAAGCTTGACGGGCTTTATTGGGAAAACCCTTGCGGCTATGGAAGAGGAAACGTGCGGGAGCACGAAAACTTTGTCCCAAGAAAAACTCGTAGAGATTTTGTCTGCAAACGTGTTCACGCAGCTTTATAAGGCTACGCTTTATAAGGAACGGCAATTCCTCGTGTCGTTGCCTGTTTGCGATACGTACGCGTTACGCTCGGACGTGGATAAGCGGTTACGCGAGCTTGATAAGTCGGAGGAAATGATTTTTCAAGGGGCAATCGACCTTTTTGCTGTGAAAGATGGTTGCGTTTGGATAATCGATTATAAATATTCCAAACGCGGCGCGGAAAGCTTGCGGATGCATTATAAGCCGCAACTTGATTTATACCGCAAAGCAACGGCGAAGATTTTAGGTATCAAGGCGGAGAATATTCGTTGTACGATTGTCAACATCTGCCGCGGCTACGAGGTGGAGGTAGATTAAAAAGGACAAAATCCGACGGAAGATGTTAAGAATATACAAAAAATACCCCTCCTTACACGGAAATAATTCTGCTATCTGTTTAGGAGGGGTTTTATGGACTTTATTAAATGTTGGGAAAGCGTTTACGCTCGTTTTTTGGCGGAGAACGCTACGGCTTGCAGGCTTGTTATCGAAGTGCTTTTTGCATTTTTGGTTTTAGCGGTTTTGGGTTACGTTCCTATTTTAATCGTCTATTGCACGGGGCGGGCGCGTCGCCGCCGCTTGGAGCGTATGGAAATCGAGCGTAGATTGCGTTATGGTTTGCCCGAGAAAGAGAATAGCTATTTGCGTTCAAGGCTTCATACTGTTTTACGGGATGAGGAAATGGGGAACGAGGAGTTGACGGGTAGCGTACCCGTAGAGGATAGTTTACGTCTTACGCACGCAAAGGCGTTGCTGTGTAAATTGCGGGAATCCGCTTTGTCGCCCGCGGATAGGTTGCAAACGGAAGAACTTTCTAAAACACTCGGCTTATACGTGGAAAAAAGCCGCTATCAAACGAATGATATACGGCTTTTGAACGATACGCTTTCCGCGCTTTTGAAGTTGTCCGCAAAATACGGGATTTAATTTTACGGCTCGTTTTTTTGAACTGTCTGCTCGAACGGGGGCAGAGAAAGGGTTAAGCGGATAAGAGAACTTTTCGCAATCGCATTTCTTAAAACGGACTTCGTTACGACGGGTCCGTTTTTTTGTGGAAAATCGGAAAGAATAGGGGCAGGTATGCGTTGACCGAGCGGGAAAGGTTGTTCTTTGCGTAAAATAACCGCATCCGATACGGCGTAGAGGGTGCGGATAGGAAACGAACCCTTTTCTGTGATTAAGCGGGTTGCGGTAAGGTTCAAAAACTCCACGTCTTTTAACCGACCGAGCGATTCGCCGTTTTGCGTATAGACGGGTTTACCGATGAAAAGTTTTGCGTGCGATTTCGGCGCTACGGGTCGGAAACTGTGTAAAGACAGGTTCGTGTTAGAAAGCACGGACAGCGCGCTTGCTTGAACGTAGAGGTCGACGTTCGCCCAACAGGGTTCTGCTCCGCTACGGCAAAGCAGATATTTTAACGCATAGTTTTTAAGGGAAATGCCTACGCCAAGGCATATGCCTCGTGCTTTTTCGCGGTATAGGATTTCTTTGTAAATAAGTTGTGATAATAACATAGTTTACGCTCCTTGTCTTGTATTTGATTTAAGGATAAGGCATACGGCGCGTCGAAAAATCAAAGGAAATCGCTTTTTTTCGGGGAAAAGGAAAAAAGTTTTCAAAAGAGAGCAAAAACGCTTGCAAAAATAAAGAAAGTTTGATAAAATAACGCAGGTAACGTTAGCTGCGTGCTTGCGTTGCTAAGGAGTATAAATTGGGGATTCGCCAAGCGGTAAGGCTACGGACTCTGACTCCGTCATTCGGGAGTTCGAATCTCTCATCCCCAGCCATCCCCCCGACAAGTTTTTAAGCTTGTCGGGGGTTTTCTTTGTCATTATTAACTGTTCATTTTTTCTTATGAGAATGGTTGATTGATTGGAAGGGATTAATGTAATTTTTGGCGATTGGGAGTTGCGGATGTGAAAAAAATTGTGTATTTTTATTATTTTCCACGAAAAAAGTCGTTTTTTTCACAAAACTTTTAGACAAGCGCGATTTTTTAACGGCGGAACTATTGACATAACGAAAAAAGTGTGATAAAATATATAAGAACGGTATTGTAATTATTATATAATTATTCTTTTAAGAGATTTGTTAATCGTTGCAAAGTAGCCGCTTGGATAAATGATTAAGAGGGGAGTAATCAGTCCAATG
>JAZRBK010000186.1:0-2929 GCA_045635025.1 Candidatus Scatosoma sp. | reverse complement strand
GCATTCGTGCCACCCATGTCCGCAACGAGCACCGGCGTATCCGCTAATATTGATAAAATCTCTTCCCGAGAACCGAAGTATAATTTCGTAAAAAAGATACCGCTCATACTCGCGCGCACGGTTTTGGGCGCGTAAGGGTCGGCACAGCCGTCTACGAGATAGATTTCGTTATACCCCGCCGCGTTTGCCGTCCTTATTATCGCCCCTAAATTACCGGGGTCGGAAACGCCGTCTAAAAGCAAACAACTTGACGTAGGCGGCGCGAGCTCTCGCGCAGGAATTGCTACTCGGCAAAGAATACCCTGCGGTGATTTTTCGTCGGATAAAAAGCGGAATACGTCGTCGGAAACGACTACCGTTTTCTCTTCCAAGTCTAAAACCGCGGGAAGCGTATCTTGATAGCTTTGAGAAAGCACGATACGCTCTATTTGCAAGCCGCTTGCTACACATTCTATCGCCATTTTGCTCCCTTCCACAAGGAAAAGCCCCGCTTGTTTGCGGTATTTCTTCTCTTTGAGCGAAGCCGTTTCTTTCACGAACGGGTTGTTTTTTGACGTGATTATCATTATCTTAAAAAATATTAAAAAATAGCAAAAAGCCTTTCAAACTTTTCAGTTAAAAAGGCTTTCCATTCCCTAAATTAGAGTGCCGCTTTCGCTTTTTCTACGATTTGTGCAAAAGCCGCCGCGTCGTTTACCGCAAGGTCTGCAAGTACCTTTCTGTTGAGGTTGATACCCGCAACGGAAAGACCGTGCATAAGCTTGCTGTAAGACATACCGTTCATTCTCGCCGCCGCGTTGATTCTGGAAATCCAAAGACGACGGAAATCTCTCTTTCTTAATCTTCTGCCAATGTATGCATAGTTCAGCGATTTCATAACCGCTTCTCTTGCAATTCTGTACGATTTGCTCTTGTTACCAAAGTAACCCTTAGCAAGCTTCAAAATCTTTCTACGCTTTTTAACCGCGTTTACCGCTCTTTTAATACGCATAATCCGTTATCCTCCTTCTTAGTCCTTGTAAGGCATCATACTCTTGACGGTGTTTTCCTGCGTAGGAGATACAAGAGTGGTTTGACGCAAGTTTCTCTTTCTCTTTCTGTTCTTGGTTTCCGCTTTGTGGTTCTTACCGCCGTGCGAACGGTTTACTTTACCAGAACCCGTCAGCCAGAAACGCTTCTTCGTGCTGCTATGTGTTTTCTTTTTAGGCATTTTTTTATCCTCCGATTTATTTTTCTTTTTTCGTTTATATCGGGCTTTACATAATTTGCAAAGCTTGTCCGCTTATTTTTCTTCCCTTACTTTGCAGGGGAAAGAATCATCAAAATATTTCTACCCTCGGTTTTGGGTGCTTTGTCCATAACCGCTTTCCCGCCGAGCATTTCAAAAAATCTGTTCATAACGTCAACGCCCATGGAAGCGTGTGCTTGTTGACGACCGCGCATACGGATAGAAACTTTTACCTTATTCCCGTCGCCGAGCATTTCCATCGTCTTTTTCGCTTTGACGTTCAAATCGCCCACGTCAATCGTCATCGAAAGATAAATCTCTTTCAATTCTACGACTTTTTGGTTTTTACGGTTTTCTTTCTCTTTCTTCGCTTGCTCGAACTTAAACTTGCCGTAGTTCATAATTTTACAAACGGGCGGAACTGCGTTGGGAGAAATCTTTACAAGGTCGAGATTTTCCTCTTCCGCAATACGGAGCGCCTCTGCCGCGCTCATAATACCGAGCTGTTCACCCTCCGCGGAAATAACGCGGATTTCCCTATCGCGAATACTTTCGTTGATTTGATGTTGGTCTTTGATAATCGTATACCTCTCGCAAAATAATAACGGGCTGCTTCGCATAAGCAACCCGCAATATTCCCGTGAAAATACTTTTTGGAAAATATTGAGCCGTACCGATTCAAACCGCACGGCGAGAAGGTTCGCTTCTGCTTTGCTTAACTATCTTACCACAAAGCGCAAACCTTGTCAAGCGTTTTTCCACGATTTTACAAAACTTTTTTCACTTTCTTTTCCACGACTTAAAACGCCGTTTTGTCTGCAATTTCCTTTACAACGTTTTCAATAAACTCCCCTACGGGAAGAACGGACTGTTCTCCGTCGCGGCGGCGGATTGCCACTTCACCCGCTTCCATTTCCTTTTCTCCGATAACGAGCATATACGGCACTTTTTCAAGTTGCGCTTCGCGGATTTTATAGCCGATTTTCTCGTTTCTGTCGTCCACGCAAACGCGGATACCCGCTTCTTTCATCTTCGCGCAAAGTTCTTTTGCGTAACCCTCTTGCTTGTCGGTAATCGGCAAAATCTTCACTTGTACGGGTGCGAGCCATACGGGGAACTTGCCCGCGAAATGCTCGATTAAAATACCGATAAAACGCTCGATAGACCCGAACGCTACGCGGTGTACCATAATCGGGCGGTGTTTTTGCCCGTCCTCGCCCACGTATTCGAGCTCGAAACGTTGCGGGAGCTGGAAGTCGAGCTGAATCGTTCCGCATTGCCACGTTCTTCCAATCGAGTCCTCCAAGTGGAAGTCGATTTTCGGCCCGTAGAACGCGCCGTCCCCCTCGTTAACGACGTACCCAAAGCCCATATCGTCAAGCGCGGAGCGGAGCGCGTCCGTTGCGTTCTCCCAATCCTCGTCGCTACCCATACTATTTTCAGGGCGGGTGGAAAGTTCTACGTGATACTTAAACCCAAAGAGCGTGTACACCTCGTTGATAAGGCGCACGATACCCTTGATTTCGTCTTTGATTTGTTCGGGCGTCATAAAGATATGCGCGTCGTCTTGCGTGAACGAACGCACAGGGAAAAGACCGTGTAATTGCCCCGATTTTTCGTGGCGGTGCACAAGCCCGAGTTCGCCCATACGGATAGGCAAATCTTTATAGCTGTGCGGTTCGTTTTTATACACCAAAATAC
>JAZRBK010000185.1:0-3310 GCA_045635025.1 Candidatus Scatosoma sp. | reverse complement strand
CCCGTCCGTGAGCACGGACATGGCGTTTTTCAAAAGCACGCTCACCTTGTTCCGCTTCGCAAACGCAACGGGCGCGTGCAGACCTTTTTCTAAAATACTTTCTACACTTTCCCCTGAAAGCCGAGAAAACTCCTTGATATGCGGCGTTAAAATTACGTCGCATTTTTTTGCGTAGAACGCGTGATTTCTCTTCTCTTCGCTTACGTATTTCGCAAGGGAATTGAGCGCGTCCGCGTCCAAGATAAGTTTGCCCGTATAGCGGTGCAAAAGCCAGAGCGCACCCTTTGCCGTTTCCTCGCTTGCTCCCATTCCCATACCGTACGCTATCGAGTCGTAAGCGAGCAATTTTTCAAAGTTTTCCTCGTTGAACGCAACCCTGCCCCCCTCGCACAAGCTTTCAAGCAGCGCTTCGGGGTACTTCCATATATAATAGGGTAACAAGTCCGCGGGGGTAAACAGGGTGGTATAACCCGCTCCCGCACGCAGACACGCCGCTACGCTAAGCGCCGCCGCCCCCGTGTATTCAATACACCCCGCAACGATAGCCGCTTTCCCAAAACTGCCCTTATGCGCGTTGCGTTTTCTCCTCTTTACGAGCGTTTTCATCTCCGCCTCGTCGATAATTTCCCCGTAGCGTTCTCCCGCAAGTAAGGCAATCCCAATATCCGCGCGCAACACCTTTCCCGCGCGGTCAATCCCGTCGCCTAACAAAGCCCCCGCTTTCTTTTCTCCAATGCAGAGCGTATGGCTAGCCCGCACCGCGCCCGTAGCCGCGAACCCGTTGTCGCCGTTCACGCCCGAGGGAATATCCGCCGCAAGCACCAATCCGCCCTTATCAAAAAAGGCGTTCATCTTTTCAGTTTCGAAACGGTAACGAGGGAGAAGTTCTCCGTGAAACCCCGTACCGAACAGACAATCAAGAAGCAACGAATATTCCTTTTCCGCAGGAAGCGTATCCAAAATCACGCCGCCGTCTGCGCGGTATTTATCCAAATTGATTTTACATTCTTTGGAAGTTCTTTCGGCAAAGAACACAACCTCCGCTTCTCTGCCCGCCTCTTTCAAAAGCCGCGCGCAAACGAACCCGTCCCCGCCGTTATTCCCACCGCCGCAAATACAGGCAATTCTCCCCGTCGGCGCAAGCTTTTGTACCATTCCGAATAGAGCTTCTCCCGCTCGCTCCATTAACGTCAAAGCGGGCACGCCGAGCTCATTTATCGTGTACGTATCCGCCGCACGCATTTGTTGATTTGTTAAAAGGTGTTCCATAACCGTTCCCCTTGTAAAGCTTATATCTTGACGGACACTTCCGCTGCGTGGAATATACGCTCTTCCCCGTTTACTTTTACGTGTAAAGCTCCCCCGTCATCTACGGAAAGGATGGTAGCAGGTATGCGTTCATCGCCGAAAAGCAACGTAACTTCCCGCCCCAAATATCCCAAGTAAACACGGTACTCGTCCATTGTCGCACCCTTACCTAATTCGTCGATTAAACGAGCCGTAACCTCTTCCACGTCCAAACTCCGCTCTATCTCTTTTTGCATCGTCGTCGCAATGGAAGCGAGCTCGTTGGGGAGCGTATTGTTTACGTTGAGCCCGATACCGACGATAGAAGAAGCGACGTTCCCGCCCGAAAAGACGTTCTCGATTAAAATACCGCAGATTTTTTTACCGTTCACGTGAATATCGTTCGCCCATTTAATCACGGGCGCAAGCGAATACGCGCGCAACGTTCTGCAAACGGCAACCGCCGCACCCGCCATAATTTCAAACGCTCTTTTTGCGGAAAAATCTCGATAAAAGGTAAGCGCGGAAAGATAAACCCCGCCCATTTCCGACGAAAACGACCTACCTTTCGTGCCTCTTCCGCCCGTCTGTCTTTGCGCCGTGATTACGAGGTTTTCCCCCTCACAACGGCGGAGTTTTGCATACTCGTTGGTGGAGGCAATCTCCGAAAAATGCACGCGCTTAAAAGGCACGTTTTCTATATTTTTCATATCCTTTCCCTCGTTCATCACGTACCTGCCCCTTGCTTTTGTTTATTCTTCGTCTATATCTTCGCCGAGTGCGGCAACCGCCGACTTCGCCGTATCGTAAGAAAATCCCTTGCTTATCAAATAGCGATATGCCTTTTGCAGCGTTTCCCGCGAACGTTCTTTATTTCGCAGATATTTTTGTAAAATCGCACCCGCCGTTTCCACTTGCGTTTCCACGTCAAGTTTGTTTAGCGCCTCGTCGATTTTCTCTTGGGCAATCCCCTTTTTGCGGAGTTCCGCTTTAATCAAACGCCCGCCCTTTTTTCCGCCCGCAAACTCCACGTACGCCTCGGCGTATTCGCTATCGTCCACGAACCCGTATTCCCGCATCTTTTCCAAAACGTAGTCGATAACGTCGGGCAGGTATCCTTTGCCGCGCAAAAAATCCCGCACTTGCTTTTCCGTTTTCCGCGTAGCGGAAATATGCGTCAACGCCTTATCCAGCGCAACGCTTTTTTCGCTTTCGAGCTGCATTTTCGAGAGCGCTTCTGGGGAAACGGTTTGTCCGACTTTCAAACGGTTTTTGACCGTCGTTTCCAAACTCATTCCGCAACAAAACCGCCCGTCCACGAAGATATTGCAACGCCGTTTGTCCTTTATTTGCGGTGTGATAGCCGTGATTTCGTTCAAAATACCCTCCAAACGCCCTATTCGGCGTTAGCCAGCAACCGTGCGCCAATGGTTTCAACGCCTTTCTACGGCGTTAGCCCATAACCAAAAACGTTATGCGAGCTTATACGGTTATTTTAGCATACCAAGCCAAAAAAGTCAAGCCCGACCGCGTACAAATCCGTCGTCCGCGCGAAAAATGGCGGTAAAATTGCGTTTGAGGTTCGTTAATCTGTTTACATTCGTAAAAAAATGTGCTACAATAAACTATGGAAAGCGAAACGACGCTTTTACCACGTTTTTCAAAAGGAGAATATTCAAATGAAATACCATACCGTTGACTTGCAAGGTTTCGAAGCGCAACTTCCCGTTCTCACGTTGCCTAGCGGCGTCGGAATCGCCTTTTTCAATCTGCACGGCGATAGCGAAATGACCGAACATTGTGCGAAAAAACTCGCTCCGCTCGTTGCCGATTGCGACGTACTTATCACCGCAGAATCTAAGGGGTTACAGCTCACGCATTGCATTGCGCGGGAATTAAACCAAAGATTTTACGCCGTTGCGAGAAAGAGCAAAAAACTGTATATGCAAGACGGTATTGAAATCACGATAGACTCGTCGATTACGACGGGCACGGAACAAAAACTTTACCTTTCTAAACACGA
>JAZRBK010000184.1:0-2963 GCA_045635025.1 Candidatus Scatosoma sp. | reverse complement strand
CCAAGCGGTCTTAGGAAGACAAGGATTTGGTTCAACTCCTTGGCTCACAGAACGACATGGCTACGATCCGACTTGTAGCGAGGCAATCGACCTTGCGCTCCGCGCTTGCGTGGAACGTGGCGATGAAGTGCTTGTGCCTGACCCTGCGTACGTGTCCTATTCCCCGCTCGTGTTGATGTCGGACGGCACGCCCGTAGCGGTGGAGTGTCGGGAAGAGGATAATTTCGTCTTAAAAAAGGAATATTTAGAAAAGGCGATTACGCCTAAGACGAAAGCGATTATCTTGACCTATCCCAATAACCCGACGGGCGCGATTATGACGAAAGAACAGCTCCAAGAAATCGCGGACGTGATTATTGAGCACGATTTGCTCGTGATAACCGACGAGATTTACGCGGAACTCACCTACGGCAGAACGCACGCGAGTATCCTCTCTATCGAGGGAATGAAAGAACGCACGGTTTACGTGAGCGGTTTTTCCAAAGCGTTCGCGATGACGGGTTGGCGTATGGGTTACGTATGTGCGCCCGCGGCGATTGACGAGGCGATGTTCAAAATCCACCAATACGGAATTATGTGCGCGCCGATTATGTCCCAATACGCGGCGATAGAGGCGCTCAAAGACGGGTTTAGCGACAATTTTGCGACGGTGGCGGAAATGCGCGACTCTTATGACAAACGCCGTAAGTTCGTGCTCCACTCGCTCAAAGAAATAGGCTTGCATTGTTTCGAACCGAAAGGCGCGTTCTACGCGTTCCCGTCCGTCAAGGCGAGCGGGTTGAGCGGAGAAGCGTTCGCGGAAAATCTGCTCAAAGAGAAAAAGGTAGCCGTCGTACCGGGCAACGCGTTCGGTTCGTTCGGGGAGAATAACGTGCGGATTTCCTATGCGACGAGTATGAACGCTTTGAGTGAGGCGTTTGATAAAATGGCAGAGTTCTTGGCGAAAAAGTAACGGTCGAAAAATGTGGAAAAAAGCGGTATTTTTGCGTAAAATTGTGTGAAAAACTTTGTAAAAAGCACAAAAATCATTGACAAAACGCATAAAATACTATATAATAAGGACAATGAAATAAAACCCGTGGCTTTTTTGCGTGTTGAAAAAGCCACGGTTGATTTTTAACGTTCCGCGAATCGAGCGGTTTTTTTGCGTATTTCCGCCTAAAAGTAAGGGCAAAAATTACGAAAAACGAACGGAAACGGCAAAAAACGGGGGCGGAAAAATGCTCGAAATATAAGCGCGCGGAACGGGAGGAGTTTTTATGGCAGAACAGTATATTATGACGCAAAAGGGCTATGACGAAGCGGTGGCAAAACTCAAATATTTGCAGACCGTAAAACGTCAGGAAATCGTAGAGCGTATCGCGGAGGCGAGAAGCCACGGCGACTTGTCCGAGAACGCAGAATACGATGCGGCAAGAAACGAACAGGCGGCGAACGAGGGCGAAATCGTCGATTTGGATTACAAGATTAAAAACGCGGTAATCCTTTCCGAAAATAACGATACGTCCACCGTGCATATCGGTTCGAAAGTGCGCGTATACGACGAGGATATGGACGAGGAGGAAGTGTACGAGCTTACGGGTACGACGGAAGCAGACCCTATGCAAAACAAGATTTCCAACGAATCTCCCGTCGGTGCGGCGCTCTTAAAACATAAGGTAGGCGAGGAAGTAAAAGTTCTTGCGCCCGACGGCGAATATAAATTGCTCATTAAAGAGATTTTCTAAAAAAATTAGCTTTGCTAAATCAAGTCAAAATAGCGAAAAAGCAGAGAAAATCCAAAGACAGAGGTTAGACGAATGGAAAATAAGAACACGGTTGCTCCTATGCAAGGCGCAACGGAAGAAGAACAGCTCATCGAACAGGCGAGAATCCGCCGTGAAAAGCTTGCCAAGCTCGTTTCCGAGGGCAAGAACCCTTACGAACAGGTAAAATACCCCGTAGACGCGGATAGTGAAACTATCAAGAATAACTTTGAAGCGTACGAGGGCAAGACGGTGGTTATGGCAGGACGTATGATGTCCCGCAGAATTATGGGGAAAGCTTCCTTTTCGCATATCGCGGACAGAAGCGGCACGATTCAAATCTACGTAACCCGCCAAGATATCGGCGAGGAAAATTATACGTCGTATAAAAAAGACTACGATATCGGCGATATTTTCGGGTTTAAGGGGTTCGTATTCAAAACGCAAACGGGGGAAGTTTCCGTGCACGTAACCGAGCTCGTGTTGCTCACGAAATCGCTTTTGCCGTTGCCTGAAAAATATAACGGACTTCAAGACAAGGATATGAAATACCGCCTGCGCCACTTGGATTTGATTATGAACAAGGACGTTCGCGATACGTTCCGTATGCGCTCGCAAATCTTAAAGGAAATCCGCAATTTCCTCGACGCGAGAGGGTATCTCGAAGTGGATACGCCTACGCTGTTACCGCTTGAAATCGGTGCGGACGCAAGACCGTTTAAGACGCATCATAACGCGCTCGATTTGGATATGTATATGCGTATCGAAACGGAGCTCTTCTTAAAACGCCTTATCGTCGGCGGTATGGACAAGGTATACGAAGTGGGCAGAATCTTCCGTAACGAGGGTATGGACGCTTACCATAACCCCGAGTTTACGTCGATTGAAATGTACGAGGCGTACAGCGACTACTTCGATATGATGGATATGATTGAGGAACTGTATAAAACGGTTACGCTTAAAGTTTGCGGAACGCTCGATATTTCCTATCAAGGCACGGAAATCCATATGGGCGAATGGACGCGGCTCACGATGGCGGAAGCGGTGAAAAAATACGCGGGCGTGGATTATAACGATTGGGCAACCGACGAGGACGCACGCGCTGCGGCGAAATCGCTCGGGGTGGAGCTCGAACACGAAAACGCAACGAAAGGTTGGGTACTTATCGAACTGTTCGACGCGTTCGTAGAGGACAAGCTCGTTCAGCCCACTGTCATT
>JAZRBK010000183.1:0-7155 GCA_045635025.1 Candidatus Scatosoma sp. | reverse complement strand
CTGCGTTTGCGCCGTTGCCCGTGAGCGTTTTGACTACGATGAGATTTTTCGCGGCTTTTACGGATACTAAGCAGTCGCGGAACAGGCTTTTCATTTTCGGCGAGATTTCACTTTCGCCGTCGTGAATATAAGCATAACGGTACTTCTTTTCAATTCCCGCTACCTTAAAAAGGTGTAAATCGCGAATATCGCGGGAAATCGTCGCTTGTGTAACGACGAGGTTGAGCGCGTTCAATTCGTCGCAGAGTTCCTCCTGCGTTTCAATTTCTTTACGCGAGATAATCTCCAAAATCTTCGCGTGTCTTGCCGACCTTAACATATTTATGTTCCCCCTTGTGTATTTTATTCGTTTATCTTACATTGCTTACTTCTTACGTTATTCACTAATTTTACTTTTAACCTTTGCAAAAAAGTCTGAGTTTTCCCGAACGGGGAAATCCGCCGTAAACGGTGCTTTTTTGATTTGAATTACGGCGTTTTCGGGTAATCCTGCTACCGATTGCCCGTCTGCAAGCACGATAGCCCTTCCGCGTTTCACGCTTACGGTAAACACGTCGCTGTCTGAAACGACGACGGGACGGGTTCGCATAGAAAACGCACAAATGGGCGTCATCATAAACACGGGTACTTCGGGCGTTAAAATCGCGCCTCCCGCCGAAAGAGAATACGCCGTCGAGCCAGTAG
Source organism: Candidatus Scatosoma sp. (assembly GCA_045635025.1). Lineage (GTDB taxonomy): Bacteria > Bacillota > Clostridia > Christensenellales > Borkfalkiaceae > Scatosoma. The sequence goes on along the minus strand of JAZRBK010000183.1, from coordinate 6,471 downwards.
GTGTACAAATAAGCATTCCGTCCCCCGCCACGAGCGTTTTTCCTTCGTTCAGTTCAACGTCGAGCCGTAAAATCTGCGGATATTTCACGGTAGATAACCCGTAATCGCGTTGCACGGTAATTTCATTGAGGGCGTAAAAAACTCTGTCTGCAATTTGACATTCGAGAATACTGCGTTTTAAGATTCGACAGGTGTTTTGCTCGACTTGCGCGAGGAGTTCTTTCATTTTCTCCCACTCGTTTTTCTCGTATTCAGCTAAAAAACCGAGATTTCCGTAGTTAATACCGATAATTTTCGCGCCTTTTCTCGCCGCGGTAACGGCAGAGTGTAAAATTGCGCCGTCTCCTCCTAATACGAGCACGACGTCTACCCCGTCGATTTCCGCAGGCGTTTGAAAACGGGTTGTTTCATACCCGCAACCGCGCACAAGCGCTACGATTTCGTCAATCGTAGTCTGATTTTTTACTTTGGAAAGACTTGCGAGTATTCCGACTTTCATCGTTTTCTCCTTTGTGATTAGGCGTTTGAAGTAGTATGTTTGTCAGAGGTATTACGTCTAACAAAGTTCTTTACCCAATCCACCGTTTCTTTGATAGATTTTGCGTAAAAAGAGGTTCGCCTAAGCTGTAAAACGTATTCCACGTTTTTCCCCTTTCGCACGGGTGCATTGACGATATGAAACGGGTACAACCCGTTTTCCGCCGCAAACGTAAGCACCTTTTCTACGATTTGCGGATGCGCCGAAGCGTGCACGATTCCGCTTTTACCAATATGCTTATTTTCACATTCGAATTGCGGCTTGATAAGCACGAACGCAACGCCGTTTTCGCTTAAAATCCGCGCGATTGCGGGGAAAATAAGGCGTAAAGAGATAAAACTCACGTCCGCAACTACGCCGTCGAGCGGCTCGGGGAAGTTTTCTTTTTCAAGATAACGGGCGTTTGTATTTTCCATTCGCACGATTTTGGGGTTGTCCCTGATACTTTCGTGTAAAAGGCTTTCCCCTACGTCGATTGCGTATACTTTTTTCGCACCGTTTTGAAGCAAACAATCGGTAAATCCACCCGTACTTGCTCCGATATCGGCAAACGTTTTCTCTCGGCAGTCGTACGCAAACGATTTTAAGCCTTGGCTTAATTTATAGCCCCCGTTGGAAACGAAATATTCTTCCGCTTGCACGAAAGTAATCTCGTCCGTATCTTTGATTTCGTCTTTCGGCTTAGCGACTGCTCCGTTTACGAGAACGAGTCCCTTTTCAATTGCTTCCGCCGCTTTTGTGCGAGAACCGAACTTTTCCGCAAAGTATTTATCCGCTCTCATAACAAAATATCCGTAATATAACGTTCGATTTCTTCGCAATTTACGCCGTATTCGCTTTGTAACTTTGCGACCTTACCCTGTGGAATAAACGCGTCTTTATATGCAAACGATTTGACTTTACAATTCTTTTGTAAGGCGTTAAGCCGACTTTCGACCATACTGCCAAACCCGCCGAGCGCTACGTTGTCTTCCATTGTAATCACATATTCGTTTTTAAGATTTGCAAGCAATTCCTCGTCCAAAGGCTTGATAAAGCGCGCGTTAACGACGTTGAACGTTTTTCCCTGTTTTTGCAGGTTTTGTAAGACTTTCATTGCGATAATCAAGCAACGTTCCCCCGTTGCGAGTACGGTAACGTTCGCATTTTCGCTCTTATGCAGGTATTCCCATTTTCCAAGCGAGATTTCCTGCCCGTCGCCGCCGAATACGACCTTGCCCGAGCGTGGATACCGAATCGCCAATGGATGTGGATAACCCTCTCCCCAAAGCAAGAGTTTTTTCAATTCTTCGGTGTCTTTGGGTGCTACAATCGTCAAGTTGGGAATGAGGGAAAGATAGGATAAATCGAACACGCCTTGGTGCGTTTCCCCGTCCGCGCCTGAAATGCCCGCTCTGTCAATGCAAAACGTAACGGGTAAATCTTGCGCACAAACGTCGTGGATAATTTCATCAAACGCCCGTTGTAAAAAGGTGGAATAAATCGCGTAATAAGGTTTTAATCCGCCTGCCGCCATCGAAGCGCAAAGCACCGCGGCATTTTCCTCACAAATCCCTACGTCGAACGCTCTTTCGGGATATTGCGTGAAAAAGTCGCTAAGTCCAAGACTTTCTTTCATTGCCGCGGATACGACGGTAATTTTTTCGTTGTCTTTTGCGAGCACGCAAAGCGTTTCCCCAAGTACTTCGGAATATTCTTCTTCCTTAGGAGAACCGACGGGTGGTATGCCGTGCGTATTGGTAGGGTGTTCTTCGCTAAACTCGTACCCTTTCCCCTTTTTGGTGGCGATATGCAAAAGGACGGAATTGTTTTGTAAAAGCGATTTCGCTTCCGTCAGAGCGTCTATCATTTCATCGACGTCGTTCCCGTCTTTTACGCCGAGATAAGTAAGCCCGAAGCTCTCCAAAAGACGTATGTTTTCTGTCTTACCGCCCTTTTTGATTTGTTCGAGAATGTCGTGCATTCCGCCCACCGTCGGAGATATGGACATATCGTTATCGTTGAGGATAATTAAAATCTTCGTATCGAGTATTTTCAAAGACGTCAACGCCTCGTAAACGAGCCCGTTATTAAACGAACCGTCGCCAATGTATGCGATAACTTCCCTTTTTTCACCCGTTAAATCCCGTGCTTTCGCGAGTCCTATCGCGGCGGAAACGCTTGTTCCCGCGTGTCCCGTATCGTAAGCATCGTATTCGCTTTCCGTGCGTTTTGGAAAGCCTGAAATCCCCCCTGCTTGCCGAAGTGTAGAAAAACGGTCTTTTCTGCCGCTCAACAGTTTATAGGCGTAACATTGATGGCCTACGTCGAACACGATTTTATCGTTTGGAAAATCGAATACGTAAAAAAGCGCTACGGTAGATTCTACCGCACCGAGATTAGAAGCAAGGTGTCCGCCGCATTCCATAACCGTTTCGTAAATGACGCGGCGTAAATCGTCGCACAAAACGTTTAATTGGCTACGCGTACATTGTTTAAGCGTTTTTTTATCGATATTTTTCAGCATACGCGCCGCTCCTTTTTCGTTATTTTAACAAAATAGCGTCTATTGATGAGGTTATTTACTGCGATAGAGCACATAATCAATCAAATCGTGCAAGAATGCGGTATCCGCCTCGATACCCTCTAAAACCGCATGGCAATCTTTGGCGCACATATCCGCCCGAACCTTTGCTCCGTCTAAGCCGTATAAACGGACGGATGTGAGTTTGTTTTCCGCTTCGTCCTTGCCGAGTGTCTTCCCAAGCTTTGAAAAATCCCCCGTTACGTCGAGGATATCGTCCGTCATTTGAAAGAGCGTTCCCAAAAGTTTGCCAAACCGTTCAAAAATGAAAGAGGAAGTTTTATTTTCACTCAAAATGCTAGCGAGTACAACGGGAGCTAATAAAAGTTTTCCCGTTTTATGCTCGTAGATATAGCGGAGTTTTTCCTCGTCGATTTCTTCGTTTAAGTTGGAATAGTACAAATCCGCGGATTGTCCCGCAATCATACCGTATACACCCGCACATTCGCATAAATACTTACCCGCAACGGCGTATTTTTCCCCTTTTATGCTCTCGCCAAGGCAAATCGCGTACGCCTCGTTCAAAAGCCCATCCCCCGCCAAAATAGCGTTTGCTTCCCCAAACGCCTTATGATTGGAGGGTTTGCCGCGGCGGAAATCGTCGTTATCCATAGCAGGCAAATCGTCGTGAATAAGCGAATAGGTGTGAATCATTTCAAGGGCTAACGCGAAAGGCAGAATCTCGTTTTCGTTTACCGATAAAACCTCCGCGCACGCTAACGCTAACACAGGGCGTACCCGCTTACCCCCGTTGAGTAAGCTGTATTTCATACTTTCCGCTAAAACGGGCGGAAAGGTATGAAGTTTATCCGCGTATTCTTGCGCGTAAGCATTGAAACGGAACTGATACTTTTCATAGTAAAGATTAAAATCGTACAATCTTTTTACTCCTTAAAAGCAGCTAAACAAGTATTATAAAGTAACATTGTAATCGTCATCGGTCCTACGCCGCCGGGAACGGGGGTAATGAGCGAAACTTTGTCTTTTACGTTTTCAAAATCCACGTCGCCGCAAAGCTTTCCGTTCTCGTCGCGATTGATACCGACGTCAATAACGACTGCGTTTTCTTTTACCATATCTTCGGTTACGAACTTCGCCTTACCGATTGCACAGACGAGAACGTCTGCTTTTTTCGTGATTTCTTTGAGGTTTTGCGTTTTGCTATGGCAAACGGTTACCGTGGCGTCGGCATTCAGTAAAAGCATAGCCATCGGTTTGCCGACGGTGTCGCTTCTGCCGATAACGACGGCGTTTTTGCCCCTGAGCTCTACCCCCTCGTTTTCGAGCATTTTCATTACGCCAAACGGAGTACAGGAAACCATTTGTTCTTTATGCAACGTGAGAAGTCCGAGATTTTCCGCGGAAAATCCGTCTACGTCCTTTTCAAAGGGAATCCGCGCCATAGCCGATTCCGCATCGAGCCCTTTGGGGAGCGGTAATTGCAATAAAATGCCGTGAATATCGTCGTTTTCCGCCAAAGAATCGAGCAGTTCTTCTACTTGCGCCTGTGTAGCCGTTTCGGGAAGTTCGTAGGAATAAGAACGAATTCCCACCTCTTCGCACCCTTTAATTTTGTTACGAACGTAGATTTGAGAGGCGGGGTCGTTCCCCACGAGCACTACCGCAAGCCCCGGGGTAACCGTTGATTTTTCAATTTTTTCTTTTATTTCTTTGCGGATTTTTACCGCTAACGCTTTTCCGTCGATTAATTTCATTGATTTTCTCCTTTGTCCGTATTGATAACGCCTGCAAGAACGCCGTTTACAAAATCCGCACTTTTTTCCGTGGAATATTTCCGTGCGAGTCCCGTTGCTTCGGAAACGGAAACGACGGGCGGGATTTCGTCGAAATAACGGATTTCCGCCATAGCAATCAACAGAATCGCTTTATCCGTACGGTTAATGCGGTTTTCTTTATAGTGATGGCAAGCTTCTTCAATGCCTGCGATAAGTTCGTCGCGGTGTTCCTCTACCGTAGCGATTAAATCGGCGGCAAAAAGTACGTCGTCTTCTTTTTCGAGCTTGAATTGCTTAAAGACCTTTTTCTTTAACGAGTCCAAGCAATCTGTGTTAAATTGTTGAGCAAAAATAATATTCAAAGCCGCTTCTCGCGCTGCGTTTCTCATAACCTTCTCCGTAAGTATTTTTCCATAATAAATCTAAGCCGCAATCGTTGGATTTTAAGCTAATTTTTCAGTTACATAATATAACGAACACCCTTTCCCGAGCGGGGAAAAGGTATCCGTTATATTTTAATTTACGTTTTGTTGAGGAGCGGGTTCTTCCGCTTGTTCCTCTTCTTCGGGTTTTTCCGCGGGTTGCGGTGCACTATTAAAGATAACGTCGCAAACGTGTACGTCCACTTCCGCCACCTTATAACGCGTCATATTTTCCACGCTTTGCTTGACCGATTGCTGAATACGGTAAGCAAGTTCAGGAACGTTATAACCGTATTTTACAAGTACGGATACGTCCGCGTAAATCCCGTCTTTTTCGATATAGAGGGAAATCCCGTTTTTCTTGCCTTGCAAGGGCATAGCACCCTCTACTTCCTGCACTGCGAGCGCAACGATGTTATGCACGATACCCGCATTGTAGACGATTTTGCCTTTCTGCCCGTCTTTCGAGTTTAATTTGATATTGAACATTCAAAAAAATCTCCTTAATATCTGTACGTATATTATAGCATATCTTTTTGAATATTTCTACTGTTTTAACGAGATTTTGTCTTCTTTTTTTTAGCTTTCCGCATAAAGGGGCATAATTATAATATTTCCCGCTACGACGCCCGTCTCGTTTTTCATCATATTATAGATAGAAAGCGCGGTGTCGTAGTTGAGTTCGGACGCGTTGATGAACACGTTGACGTTATCCGAATCGAGTGATACGGAAACGACGGCGTCGGAAAATCCAAGCGATTTAACCATATTTTCAAGTACGAGTTCCTGTTCCATAGCGGCTACGATTTCCATTTTCATTTCCGTAGCTTCTTCGTACTTGTCGTCCCCCTCTTCGTAGAGCGCAATAACGCTGTCGAGTTGTACGAGTTCTTCGTTTCTCGTCGTCGTGCGCTCTGCGCGATAGGTCGTGAAATAGTTCGCGGTCGTAACGCCGTTATCCACGGTAGCAGTCGAGGCGGTATTCGCGAGCACGAAATTGAAAATAGCGGTAATCGCAAGCAAGAGCACCAACGAGGACATTAAAATAATCTTCTTTTTGTTTGACATAGTTTTATCTCCTTTTACACTTTTTTATTCTTTTTCATTCTTTTTTCAAATAGACTTTCACCGCTTTTTCTTCCGTTCCGAGTGCCGCGGCGACCGCCTCGCGTACGTCCATTACGATTGAAATATCTTTCGCTCCCTCGCACA
>JAZRBK010000182.1:0-1623 GCA_045635025.1 Candidatus Scatosoma sp. | reverse complement strand
AGGGAATTCACACCCTTCCTCAATCGTAATGCTGCTAATCACCGTATAATCTGCAAGGGAAGTAATCAACGCAATCGGGTTTCCTGCGCGCGCAAAACGCGCTAAACTCGCAACATTCAACGTGTAGTCGCCTAACGTTTTTTCCTCGCCGTCAATCGTAAACTTGATTTTTGAATCCCAATTCAACGCCGCAACTTGCGTAATATTCACCTCTGCGTTATACGTCGTATAGTCGTGCACAGACAATGTAAACCAAAGGTGATTCGTTTGTCGATTAGCCGTGTCAGGGTCGCCGAACGCCGTTACTGAAGTATCAATATATGTATTGGGAACATATTTGAAGAACGCGCCCGTACCATCGTTGACGAACAATGTGGTTTCTGTTGTCTTATACCAAATATAGCTATTTGTACTCCCCGCCGTAGCTTGCGAAGGGAATTCACACCCTTCCTCAATCGTAATGCTGCTAATCACCGTATAATCTGCAAGGGAAGTAATCAACGCAATCGGGTTTCCTGCGCGCGCAAAACGTGCTAAAAGCGGAGAATTCAGCGTGTAGTCGCCTAACGTTTTTTCCTCGCCGTCAATCGTAAACTTGATTTTCGAACCCCAATTCAATGCCGCAAATTGCGTAGCATTCACCGCGGCGTTATACGTCGTATAGTCGTGTGCGGACAACGTAAACCAAAGGTGATTCGTTTGTCGATTAGCCGTATCAGGGTCGCCGAACGCCGTTACGGAAGTATCTATCGTTTTAATTCTCGACCAAGCCCCGTTTATATCTTGATACGTAACGTCACTTGACAACGTTAAAAGTTGGTTGTCTTCCGTCAACAGTTGAAAACCTTTCTTAAATGTTACCGTCAAAGGCTCGCCCGTTTCCGTTACATATTGCGACAAAACTCTAATTTGGATACACGGATTATTGCTATATTCTGTAAACACCAAAACGGGCGCAAATTCGCCGCCATAGTTAAGTATATCCGTTTGCGTCGCCGCATAATTCGTTTCGCCTGCCTTGTTTTTATTGGAAAGTGCTCTTGCCGACGCTCCGTTTACGTAGATATACTCCATAATATCGCAACCACCATTCTTATTTGCATTCTCCGAATGGTCGTTCCAATACGCTGCGCTCGAATCGTTAAATTTTAAGCCGTTCGTATCCGTGACATAAATGAAATAACTGTCCGCCCCCATAGTGGTTCCCCAATTTGCAGCCGTAAGCGTATCCGAGATATCCACTTCGGTGTAGTCTACGGCTTTCGCGTGGACAGAACCGATGTTTAAGGTAAAACAACATAACGTCAGCATAATCACCGACAACAAGCCTATAAAAAAGCTGACAAATCTGTTTTGTTTTCCTCTCGTTAAGTCTAACATTTTTTCCTCCTAAATTTTTCATCGAGAATATTATTTCCCCGATTATAATCCATGTTATTCATATTATATTGTATAGCAAGAAGCTTTTCCTCTCATTTTACTTTTTATTCTCTATCAAAAATTAACTTAAAATCAATAGTTTTTATCAAAAAGCAAAAAGAGCCTGTATTCCCTAACAGGGAGTTACAAGCTCTCTTTTTCTCTTTTCAAACCTCTTTTGCTTTTATATTTTTAAGGTAGTTT
>JAZRBK010000181.1:0-4535 GCA_045635025.1 Candidatus Scatosoma sp. | reverse complement strand
TTGCAAGGATTTTTTCGCCGCGCGCGTTACCGCTTCTACGCTTTCGGGTTTAATACCGAACGCCATACCCCCGCTCTTTACGTTGGGACAGGAAATATTTAGCTCAATCATATCCACTTTGCCATCTAAGCGCACGCAGATTTTTTGATAATCGTCAAGCGTTTTTCCCGCGACGTTCGCAATCACGCAAGTCCCCGTGTTCTTCAACCAATCCAAATCGTACTCGATAAAATGCTCCACCCCGGGGTTTTGCAAACCGACTGCATTGAGGATAACCCCTCTGCTTTCCGCGATACGCGGAACAGGGTTACCAAGCCGCGGTTCGTTTGTTAAGCCTTTCGTCGAAATCCCGCCGAGCGTGCCCACGTCGTAAAGTTCGTGGAACTCCCGTCCGAACCCGAACGTACCCGACGCCGCAATTACAGGGTTTTTTAAGCTTACACCACAAAGATTAACCGATAAGTTTGCCATATTTTCTTCCTTTTTCGTTTTGTCTATTTCCTTTTGTCTATTTCCTTTCATTCATTTTAACCGTTTAGTAAAAAACGGTTGCGATTTGTTTATTTTCAATCAATTCGCAGCTCGTACCCGCATAACCTTGTAAAATCGGCATATTCTCCACGACGAAAGCCATCGCTTCTTGTTTCAAAGCCTCATAGAGCGTTTTAGCAAACTCCTCGCTTTGTTTGGTAGAAACGCGCGCGTAAAAGATATTATTCGGTTGGAGAACCCCCGCGCTATTTTTGTTAGAAAAGCTCGTAGATTGCTGAATGAGTTTGATAGCGTTTTTATACGCGGGATTTAGCTCCCCGTCAATCTCCTTTTGCGGCGGATTGGGCATTGTATAGAGCACCTGCTCGGCAAAAAGCTCGCTTTCCAAAAGCACGAGCATCGTATCCGTAACGTTTTTGGTATACACGCCCGTAATATGCAAAGAAGGAACGGTTTCCCCTTCTTTGAGCGGGTTCACGTACAAGGCGAAATAACCCTCGTAATACGTGCCGCTTTTTTTATCGGTTGCGGATTGTTGCGTAGAACTGTCCTCAAAAAAGCCACCGAGAAGCGAGCCCCCGCAAGACGAGAAGCTAAACGCGCAAACGATGGATAATAACAAAAGACAGATATACCGCATCTTTTCTCCTAAACTGACAATCCGCTATCCAAGCTTATCGAAACCGACTGTATCGAGCCGTTCACCCTTGCCCTTTTCAAGACGGTTTTTTCTCGGCTAACGCCGAAACGCCGTGCTAACGGCAATTTTTTACGTTCCTTTTATAAGAACTTACAATGCGACTACAAGAACTTACAATACGACGTCTTCGGCGTTAAACACAGGTCCGTCCTTACAAACGCGCGCTTTTTGCCCGTCTGTTTTATCGCAAACGCACACGAGGCAAGCGCCGATACCGCAGCCCATTCTCTCTTCCAAGGACACGTAGCAGGGCAACCCTTCCGCTTTGACGAGCGCGACGAGCGCGCGAAGCATCGGCGTAGGACCGCAAGCCAAAACGACGTCGGGGCGTTCCCCGTTTTTAAGTGCTTTTTCAAAAGCCTGTACGGCGTTCATTTTTTCGCCGTAACTCCCGTCGTCGGTAACGGCTACGAACTTTTTCGCCTGCTTAAAATCCTCTACGCCGCACACCGCGCTTTGATTTCTGTAACCAATATACGCGGAAATCTCTTTCGTATCCGCATACGCTTTCACGACGGAAATAAGGGGGAACACCCCTACGCCACCGCCGACAAGCGCGACTTTCTTTTCCGTTTCCTCCACGAAAAACCCGTTGCCGAGCGGCAACAATACGCTTAAACGCGTACCTGCCTCCACTTCTTTGAGTATTTTCGTGCCCTCGCCCTTGATTTGGTAGCAAAAGGTTACCTCTCTGCCTTCCGTCTTACAAATAGCAATGGGGCGGCGCAATAAATGCGTTCCCCCGACGGAAATATTTCCAAACTGCCCTGCGCGCACCTTGACGTCCTCGTCTAAGAGGAAGGTAATTTCGTGGATATTTTCAGCGATTTTTCCGTTGCGAACAACGGTTGCAAGATAATCTTTCATAGTTTATTTTCCCATTTTCCCGATAACGTTTGCCAAATCCTGTTGCATAGCAACCGTCGCAGCGCGCGCCGCTTCGTAATACGTGCCGCCGAGCTTTTTATACGCGCACAAAATCCCGCGTGAATTGTTCACGACGCCGCCGAGCCCGTTCTTGCCGAAACAGCTTTTCAACATTTCCGCATTGCCGCCTTGCGCGCCGTATCCAGGGATTAAGAAGAAGGTATGTTCCATCGTTTCGCGAAGCCGAGCCGCTTCCTTAGGATGAGTAGCCCCTACCACCGCGCCGACTGCGGAATAACCGTATTTACCAATCGTGCTCTCTCCCCATTTTTCCACAAGCGCGCCCATTTTTTCATACATAGGTACGCCGTCCTCTAAAACGAGGTTTTGCACTTCCGCGCCCGAGGGGTTGGAGGTTTTCACGAGCGCGAACACACCCTTGTCGTGCTTTTCACACTCTTCCACGAAAGGCGCTACGCCGTCCGTGCCGAGGTACGCGTTAATCGTTACGTAATCGGAGGGGAAAGCTTTGAGCTTATTTCCGTTGACGTCCGTTTCTCCAAGGAAAGTCTTGGCATAACACGCCGCCGTCGAACCGATGTCGTTACGTTTAGCGTCCGCAATGACGACAAGACCTTTTTCCGCCGCGTATTTGAGCGTTTCTTCGTACGCTTTCATACCCGCCGTGCCGTACATTTCATAATACGCAATCTGCACCTTTACGGACGGGATAATATCTTTGAGTGTGTCGATGAGTTTTTTATTGAACTCGAACACGCGCTCTGCCACGCCCTCGAACGTATTCACACCCGCGCGCATTTCGTCGGGCAGATAATCGAATAACGTATCCAGCCCTACGCAGGTGGGGTTTTGCAAGTCTATAATTCTTTCTATAAGTCTATCAGTAATCATTTTTACGCTCCTCAAAGTCGATTTATTTTTCTCTTGTTTCTTCCGCGTTCTGTTTTTACGCTTTGTATTTTACGTCGCCGTCCACGAGCGTGTATTCCACTGTTCCAAAGAGCTCGTAACCCTTGAACGGGTTATTCTTGCCCTTGCTGACGAACGAGGCGGGGTCAACCGTCCATTTCTTATTCAAATCGACGATAGTGAGGTCGGCTACACCGCCCACGGCAATCTTACCGCCTTCGAGCTCCAAAATCCGCGCGGGGGCAGCGGACATCTTCTCCGCAATTTGGGGAAGTGTCAACACGCCCGTCTTGTAAAGATAGGTAATCGCAAACCCGAGCGACGTTTCAATGCCGCTAATCCCAAACGCCGCTTGATTGTATTCTACGTTCTTATCGTTGATATGATGAGGCGCGTGGTCGGTTACGATACAGTCGAGCGTACCGTCTTGAAGTCCCGCTAAAATCGCCTGCTTGTCCACCTCTTCGCGAATGGGAGGATTGACTTTCGTGTTCGTATCAAACGTCCGCACGATATCGTCGGTTACCGAGAAATAGTGCGGGCAGGTTTCCGCCGTTACTTTCACGCCCGCTTTCTTTGCATCGCGGATTAAGCGTACGCCGCTATGCGTGGAAACGTGGCAGATATGCGCGGGTACGTCCAAACTTTCTGCGAGTGCAATATCTCTCGCTATCATAATATCTTCCGCCGCGCGGGGAATCCCTTTGAGTCCCGCTATCGTCGAGCTTAATCCCTCGTTAACCACGCCGCCGTCCACGAGCTCTTTATCTTCGCAATGGCAAAGGCATTTTACGTTAAAGCCGCTTGCGTATTCCATTGCAAGACGCATCAAACGGGAGTTTTTCACGCTCACGCCATCGTCGGAAATCGCAACCGCGCCCGCCTTTTTCATCTCACCGATTTGCGCGAGCTGTTCGCCCTTTTCTCCTTGCGTAATCGCGCCGATAGGATGTACTTTGCAAAGCCCGACTTCTTGTGCCTTATGTTTTACGTAGCTAACCACGACTTTATTATCCATAATCGGATTGGTGTTGGGCATACAGCAAATCTGCGTGAACCCGCCCTTAACCGCCGCCTTAGAGCCGCTTTCAATATCTTCCTTATATTCGTAGCCAGGGTCGCGGAGATGTACGTGCATATCGATAAGTCCGGGAAAAATATGCAAGCCCGCCGCATCGATTTCCGCTTCGCCGTTCGCCGTGATTTTGTCCGCGATTTCTACGATTTTGCCGTTTTCAAGGCGTAAATCTTTCTTCTCTACCGAGTTTTCCAACACTACGTTTCCGTTTCTGATAATCATTGTATTTCTTCCTTTTTCGTATTTTTCTTTGTTTTTCGTTGCTACTTTTTGCCGTTTTATTATTTCCGTTTCTCTCTTGCGGGTTTGAAAAATCCCTATCGCCCGCTCGGAGGAAAGCTTACCCTTTTACGTACTCTCTGTAATCGTTCAAGAGTTTCAACACCGCCATACGCACGGCGATACCCGAGAACACCTGCTCTTCGATACGGCTCTGCTCGTGGTCGATAACCTTCCCCGTGAGCTCCA
>JAZRBK010000180.1:0-2656 GCA_045635025.1 Candidatus Scatosoma sp. | reverse complement strand
GGATGTGAGCGCCGCAGACGCAGGACGCACAGAGGATGCTTTGATGCACAAGATGATGATTGCTCAGAAGGTGCATCTGGAATTGGAATGGCAGAATATCAATGATACGAGCGCCGCTATTATCCTCTCCGCGTTCAACGCAAGCGAGTATTTGAGTATCAATTACTACGATTACAAGGCCGCTGGCTATCTGACAAAGACCTTCTATGTTGGCGACAGGAGCGTAACGACGTATAATAGGCGGCTTGGTATTAGCACGATTACCTTTAACGTCATTGAGCAGTAAGGAGGGTTTTGAATGTACCCTATCACAAGTGCTGTAAAAGCCCTCTTTGAGGCTGAACAGCGCCAGGTATTGAGAATAACAGGCACGGACAAGAACGGCGTAGATATTACCATAACTGACGCTGATGTTGTTATGGGCGGTTTCAACATTGATCGCTATTCCTGCAACGGCGAAAAGTTGGAAATCGGTACGGCTATCGCTGCTGAAATGACATTGAAATTGGACAATCGTCAAGGGCAGTTTAACGGCGTTGTGTTTGAGGGTACGGAATTGTTCGTGGAGATCGGCATTGCCGATTGGTCGCAGGAAGAACCAGAAGTGTTCTACATGCCTTGTGGCTATTTCACGCCAGACGAGCAGCCGAGAAGCCTGTCTACGATCACCATTCATGCGTTGGATAGAATGGTGAAGTTTGATGTTCCTACGACGTTGAACGTGCCTTGGACAGATAATAACGGGAATACGATTACAGATAGCAATGGGGAAACTATCTATTTCAATTCACAGCTTTTATTTCCGACTACCGTAACTCATTTGATTGAGCAGATATGCACATATTTGAATATACCGTTCAATCAAAGTTTGAGTGGAAAGCCAAACGCCAACTATGTGTTGAATGGTTTGCCTGAACTGCAACAGGAAATCACCATGCGGAGTATTATATCTTGGTGTGCTGGAATGATGGGCACAAACGCATGGATTGATTGGAATGGCTATTTGCATTTTAGTTGGTACAACAATAGCACGAATTATATTACGACTCCTGCTAACAGGTTTAGCAGCGATTTGTATGAGAATGATATAACGATTACTGGCGTACAATACCTGAATCTTCAAGGCGTTACGCTTATTGCTGGCAATAGCGATTATGCTATTGATATGACTGGCAATTATCTGATTGAATCTGGCGCGGCACAGATTATTCCGAATATCAATAACGTCATAAACGGTTTTTCCTATAGGCCGTTTTTCGCTAAAACAATCAATGCGCCTTATCTTTGGCCTATGGATGTCATATCGTTCTCGGACAAGAACGGTAATAGCTATGATTGCATTATTACTAATGTCAATTTTGGGTTGAACTCTACAACCTCCATTCAAGGCAAGGGTGAAACAACACAAATAAACGAAGGATTGAAGCAGAATGACCGTGCATATTTGATTGAAAAGGCTGCGGAAAACGTGAAGGAACTTGACGCTTCTTTGGATCAAACAGCTATATTCAATCGCCTTACCAATAACGGTCAAGCACAAGGCGTGTATATGATTGACGGTCAATTATATATCAATATGTCTTATGCACGCGCTGGTACGTTGGTATTGGGCGGCTTGAACAATCAAAATGGATTGCTTCAAGTCATGAACGCGGATAACGAACTTGTTGGAGAGTGGAATAATAAAGGCGTTATTATTAGAAACGGGAATATAATGCTCCCATATGATAATAATAATGGTAAAGGTGAAGTGTATGTAGGCTATTTTACTACTCCATTTAGAGTTGAACACGAAGAATATGAAACAGGAGAAAAACACTCAACTTATATTTATGGAACGAGCATAGAATTGCATAACAAAACGCATGGCAATTACCTTATGCTGTATTTTAACAGAATATATATTAGGCGAGTTAATGAAGATGGTCAAGGTATACCACGCTTTATATTAAGGGATGAGCCATATGGCGTGGAGGTAGATGTTCAGGCTAATACTGGTCTAACAACATATAAAAAAGACGCACAAGGTTCATGGAATGAACGCTCTAAATTTGGCATAGAAAATACCGTCATAACTGGGAATTTGACCGTTAATGGTGATATTACTACGGATAATGGTGCTATTGGTACATTTACTTCTGCTGATGGCAAGACAGTAGTTGTTCAAAAAGGAATAATCACTTCGATAACGTAAGGGGGGAAGGCAAATGCAGATAAGCGACTTGAATACTTCTGGGACATTTTCAGGAAGCGACGTATTGGCAATTGAAGTCAATGGAATAACATATAAATTGAATGGCGATACATTGGCGGCAGCATTGAAAACGATCGGTAATTATCTGTCTACTTCAAACTTGCCGCTGCAAGTATCAGGCGGCGGTACGGGCTTGACCACATCTCCTTCGCTGCTTGTCAACCTTGAATCTACCGCCGCGGCTAACGTCATGGCTGCTGCCCCGCGCCCTGGAGTGAATGGCGTTTTGCCTATCGCAAATGGTGGCACAGGAGCGAGTGATGCTAATACTGCTTTGAGCAACCTTGGTACAGTCCCGTGTATTGTTTTAGCATCAACGGACATAACGTGGGAAACCATTTATCCAAAATTGGCATCAATCACGACAAGTCGCTCCGCGCCTATTTTCATCAATGGCAATGC
>JAZRBK010000179.1:0-1248 GCA_045635025.1 Candidatus Scatosoma sp. | reverse complement strand
GAAGAAGATATGCGATTCGTGTTAGGTAAATGCTGTTACGGTAACGGACACGAAAAGTTGATTGCTGATTTTTATAATTGCATTAGATGTGGAAAACCGTTTTCCATCGACGGCGAAGAAGCGAGCAAGGTAGTTAAAATGCTTTTAGCCGCTTATAAAAGCAATGGAGAAAAAATAAACATAGAGGGATAAAAAGATGAAAACAGTAAAAGAGAAGTATTTGGTTGTAGGTGCAGATTTTGCAGGGTTTCCTTTGAAGGAAGTGGTAGTGGAACACCTTACGAAAAAGGGTTGGAAAATTCTTGATTTGGGTGTTAAAAAAGATAGCGATCCTAATGATACGGATTTGATGTTCCATCGTGTAGGTTTGCGTGTTGGTGCGGAAATCTCCGAGGGGAATTATGAAAGAGCCTTGCTTTTCTGCGGTACGGGTATGGGTATACATATCGCAGCAAGTAAATGTCCTCACGTACATGCAGGTGTTGTAGAAAGTCTGCCTGCGGCAACGAGAGCCATCACGGGTAATGGGGTAAACGTACTTGCTATGGGTGCGTTCTACGTAGCGCCGCAAACGGCTTGCGATATTGCGGACGCTTACCTTTCTAACGCGCTTGGTTCTGGTTGGGAATGGTGGCATAATTTCTACGAATTTCACAAGCTTGCCATTGACGAGTTGGAAGCTTTCGATTACGAAGAATATAAAAAGAACGGCTTTAAGGTCAATAAACTTGGCGATTACGATTTAACACTTGATTTTGACAAAAAACCTGAATAATCAATATGGATAAATCTTTTTTTCACGCTTTGGATAATATTTCTCTCAAAGAATATGCTCCCGTTCCGTTTTGGAGCTGGAACAATCAAATAGAGAGGGAAGAATGTAAACGTCAAATTCGACAGATGAAAGAAGTAGGGTTTGGCGGTTTTATCATACATGCAAGAGCAGGGTTGAAAACGGAATATTTAAGCGAAGACTGGTTTTCGTGCGTAGAAGCGTGTATAGAAGAAGCGAAAAAACAAGATATGTGCATTTGGATTTACGATGAATTTGGGTATCCAAGCGGTTTTGTGGGCGGTACTTTATTAACCGACGAAAACAATCTGGCTGAATATTTAGAATACGAAAGACGGGAAGATTTTGACGAAAGAGCCTTTGCTGTATTTATAGAGACAGACGGCGTATATCAAAGGGCGGAACGCTTCACGACTGCGGAATGCTATCATACGATATACAAACGGAAATCACCT
>JAZRBK010000178.1:0-2747 GCA_045635025.1 Candidatus Scatosoma sp. | reverse complement strand
CACACCGCCGATACGCACGTCTTGTACGTTAAAACCATGCGGTTTGTTTTCCAAGTACCATTGCGCTCTAAAAGAGCGATAAAACACCTCTGCCTTTTCAATAGCTTCCTCATAACGGCAAAGCAACGCTTGTAATGCCTTCTTGTCCCCTGCTTTATAGGCAGCACGTGTTTGAATCCCTAAATCACCTTTTACCGCCAAAACTTCGCACAGCGCCTTTAACGTCTTAAACAGGAACCCGAAATCGGAATGTTCGGCAAGCTTCGCCAAGCTTTGAGCGCATTGTGCATACTCTTCCTTGCAAGAATCCCATATTGCAGAATCCATAATTCCTGCAAGAGGGTCGTTGTACAAAATATACTTATCTGGATTGCACGTCCGCTCCTTCGCGTTATAGGAAGAGACAGGTAAATCCACCCACATAAACTCATCAAAAGCGATACCGTATTTTTCTTGGAATTTCGCTTTTATCAAGCTTTCGTCATGATTGCCTTTTGCAAGCTCGGATGCGTAAAACAAGGACGGAAGTAACGCAAATCGGCTGCACTCCCCGCCGTTATCCCCCCACAGCGTCAAGAAAACGGAAGAAACGCCGTGTTCTATACAGCTTTCAAAAGCCGCTTTCGTCGTTTCAATACTGTACACGTTGTGCGGCGCGAAGCCTGTCCAACTCCACAAGCCGCCCGCAAACCAAGCGTCCTTACAAAGCCGTTGATTCTTCGTTATTTTTTCATCGTAATTTTTCTTTTCCGTAGAATAATAATCCCAGTAAACAAGCTTCACGCTATTAGGGATTTTTGCCTGCACTTCCGCAAGATTATCAGTCTTTTCATCGAGCAGATTAAAGAACATATCCGACCACATCAACATGGTAAAACCATATTTTTCACCGATCTTAGCTACTCTGTTTAAATGCTTTAAAAACAACTCCGCCCTATCTGTATTGCCGTGGAGATTGAAATATCTTCCCCTTCCCATCATAAAGGCTTCATCCATGCCGATATTGATTGTTTTCGTGGAAAAACACTCCGCCAGCGTTTGAAAACACCTGTCAATAAGGGTATAAACGTCTTCGTTGTCGATGAGTAAAATATCGTCCGTATCATTGTAGGGACGGTATTTCGGCCAACGAAACATTTGATTAAGGTGCGCTAAGGTTTGAATACACGGAATGACCTCCATCCCGCGTTTTTTTGCGTATTCGTCGATTTCTTTTAACTCTTCCTTGGAATAACGCCCTCGCAAATACCCAAAGTACGGCTCATCCGCGACCTCGTAAGTATCTTCCATGTATAAGCACAAAGTATTATAACCTAAGTCTGCGGTTAAGTCAATCCACTTTTTCAAAGTTTTTACGTTCATGACCGCATTTCGAGAGCAATCAATCATCGTCCCAAAATGCTTAAACTGAACTTGATTTTTCATAATTTCACCTTTTCTCCACAAGAATATTGTATATGTTATCAATTTGCGTTTGCGTAAGCCCGATGTCCAACAAATATTTTCGTGTGTTATACGCCAAGGAATTCTTTTCCCCGCTGTAATTTTTCATCTTATTCACCAAAGGCAAAAACGCCTGCTTATGCATCCAAGACGGCTTGGAATCGTCAAGCCCTGCAAAATAGGAAATATCGTATTCACGGCACAAATCCTCTTCGCTCATACCGCATAATGCCCCCAATAAAAAGGCTATTGTACCCGTTCTATCTCTACCGATTGCACAATGGAAATTGATAGGATAATTATTTTCGTCTGCAAATACGGACATAATTTCCTTGACGGCAACTGTCTGGTTTTCAATTTTATCGTTGCCAAACTCAAATATCCCCATACCGCTATATGCGTATTGAGGGCAGGAAATATTGATATACTTGACTCCGTCGATGATAGGTCTATTGTTCGTTTCCTTTTCCGCGCGTAAATCCAGCTCTGTTTTGACGTTTAACTCGTTGGTAAGGTATTCGATACCTTCCTCTGAAATATTATCCAAAGTAGCCGAACGGAAGAGCAAATTTTGACGAATATATCCGCATTCTTCTCCGTTTTCATCGTAAACAGTCCAGCCGCCCATATCACGAGAGTTGGTAACGCCGCCTATATACACCGTTCTAACCATTTGCTCGGTTGTAAAAGTAAACACGTCACTTTTGCCGTGCGTATTTTCAACCTGCCAATAATATGCCGTGTTCGCGTTGAATCCGCGGATAGATAGACTATCCCCCTCACATTCATAGCAAACAGCATCGGACATATCTGCATTTTTGGACAGCATAAACGTATCGGCATTGCCCGACCACTTAAAATCGACGTAGCAAGGTTCATAATGTCCCCAGCCATCCTCGTGATAGCGATCACACAAATCCGTCGTCCATTTTTGCGAAAGGAATTCACGCAATTCCGTATTGACGATTGCAACCTTCGTTTCTCCGTTTGTCGGTGCAACACATTTTATAGAATTAGCGGACGAGCAGGCGGATAAAACCGCCGCCAGTACCGCTAAGCTCAAACAAATTATCTTTTTACTTCTTCTCATAAAACAAATTTTAAGGTAATAATTTCGTAAGGCTTGATGGATAACTCTACGTTATCGCCTACAATTGTTTGCTCAGAAATGCAATTTTCCAATAAATCGCACTTATACGCCTCTTTATACGCAAAGCCAAGCCCTAATTTTGCCTGCGTTCTGATGCGTTGTGTTTCGTATAATCTCACGATAACACCCTTCCCGTCCTCAGACATTTTGACTG
>JAZRBK010000177.1:0-2422 GCA_045635025.1 Candidatus Scatosoma sp. | reverse complement strand
TAGCACAGTAAATATGACAACTTCCGTCATGTTTACAAAAATATTTATAAAAATTTTTATTTTATTCTTCTAAAACGCCTATACGTGCGGAAATTATTTCTTTCAATCGTGCTTTCAATCTTTCAGACAAATACGATTCGTCCGTCATGGAAAGCAATTTTTCTTTTTCCTGGATAACCTTGGCAAGCAATTTTTCCGCAGTAACTCTTTCTATGCCGATTTCTTCCGCGAACGATAGGAAGTCTTTTTGCCTAATTTTGCGTTTCTTCTTGCACATGGTTAAAGCAAATTCTTCTTCATCTTCGGGCATAATCGCGTTGACGGGCAGTAAATCGTATGCCGCGGAGAGCACGTATTCGCTACTTCCCTCTACCTTTTCTATCATTGAAAAATTCTTCAAGTGCATGTCCGAATTGCCGATTACAAACGAGAACACCAACCGCAAATACAGTTCCGTTAAGTCGAATTTCGCCATGGATGAATATTTCTTGATAACCTTCGTGCAACGCTCGTACGAGCCTTTATACTTATCTTCCGTCAAACGCTCTTCCAATTGACAAAAATCTTCCATCGCAAGCATTTGCCTTTTGCCATCCACCTGCGCCCTATCAATTCTCTTGGTGATATAGGCAAGTTCTAAACCCTTGTCTTACCTCTTCTTCAGGAGTGCAAACCAACCACTTATCTCTAATATAAGAATATATTTTCCCATCTTTAATTGAAATTTCTAACATGTTTATTTCTCCTCTTTGCCTAATTCTTTTGCAATTTGTTTTGAAAGTCTTTCTAATATTGGTCTTGCTTCTCCCCATTTATACAAGGGCACAAGTTTAGTAAGTTCATCTATATCTTTATACCATTCAATTGGTGCATATAAGTATAATGAATACAAACTAGAAGCAGCTTTATTTAACCCAGCAGTATTCATACTTCCATCAGAGCCAACTATTCCTCCAACATCTAATAAAAAATTCTCAAAAACTTTTAACTTGTTTTGTGATTGTTCAAACTCCAATTTTTCTTTTTGCATTTTTCTTTGATGCTTGTTATTTGCTATTTGCGTAAAAAACGGCACTAAAATTGACAATGCCAATGTTATTGCTATTGCAATCCAAGGCGCTAAGTCTTTCCATTCCATTTCGATTTTCTCCTATTGTAATTTTACCACGCTAAATATGACAATCCCCGTCATATTTATAAAAGTTTTTAGATTTTTTCTACTCTAACGTAATACGTTGCACGGCTTGCGCCTTTCTTTTCGATAAAGCCTTCTTTCGCAAGTTTTTTGAGTGAACTCTCTACCGAACTATTGCTAAGCGACGGACACATTGCTACGATATCCATTTTGGTAAACTTGCCGATTTTATTCGCTACGGCTTTTTTTACCATATCAAGCGCCGACTCGCTTTCACTTACAATTTCCATTCTATCTTCAAAATCTCTATAAGCAGAAATAATCGTGCCAAGCAAATACTTGATAAACCGAATAGGGTCTTCTCGTCCTTCATCCCATCCTGCTTGCGCCTTTTGAAGCGTTTCATAATATGCGTTTTTATTTTTCGCGATTTTAGATTCCAAAGAAATATACTTACCTACCATATAGCCGTTTCTATATAAAACTAGCGTGGTGAGAAGTCTGCTCATTCTGCCGTTGCCATCTGAAAACGGGTGTATACACAGAAAGTCGTG
Source organism: Candidatus Scatosoma sp. (assembly GCA_045635025.1). GTDB lineage: Bacteria > Bacillota > Clostridia > Christensenellales > Borkfalkiaceae > Scatosoma. The sequence goes on along the minus strand of JAZRBK010000177.1, from coordinate 733 downwards.
AATAAAAATCGGTATCAAGATTAGCGGGTCTACCTCGCACTTTGAAATTGCAATATTAAACTCGTTGCAAATCTTTTCTATCGCCCCCTGCGTTTCGTAAGGCGCAGGTGGAGTAAACAAAATACTTTCCTTGCCGTTTTCGTTCAAAGTAATATAATTTTGAACGCTTTTGAACTTACCGCCAATACTCTTGCTTGAGTGACTGTACAAAATTTTGTGAAGCTGTAAGATATAGTTAGGCGTCATAGGGATATACTCAAAGCTTTCGTGAATAACGCTCAAAGCGTCCCTATACCCCGCAATTTCTTCTTCGTCACGGTTTTTAGGCGTAGTCTTATCCGTCAAAAGTTGTTTCAATCTCGTATTCGTCGTTTTTATGCCTTCAATATCGTTGGACGATTCCGTACTTTGAACTTTTGCTATTTCCACGAGTTTATTCAATTTTTCGGGCTGTTGCTTTAAGTAAAGTTCTTGTTTGCCCTTTGCTTCATGAATAGCCGTTAAATAACTAACAAGTTCTAAGTCCAATTTTAGGTCTTTTAATAAAGAGTAATTAAAATCTCTCATAAAATACACCTCTTACGCTTACTTTCTCATAAATTATAGAACTTTTTACGACAAAAGTCAATAAGTTTCTCGTAAAACGAAAAAAGTTTCTCGTAAATATTAATGGTTTTTACGAGAAAACTTTTAACTGTATAAATTCATATTTAGTTTCTATAACATAAAAACA
>JAZRBK010000176.1:0-6313 GCA_045635025.1 Candidatus Scatosoma sp. | reverse complement strand
GGTAGGAACGATATTGGTGAAATCAAATTAGTTGATTATAATGAGATTTTTTAATATTGACCCTATCTATTCCTTATTCTATTAAAAAATGGAATAGATGGCGGTTTAATACGAGATTGATTCTCAACGAGAGTAAAAATTGGTATGTATATATACGATAAAAGCAGTTGATTGTTTTGTGTGGATGTGGTATACTTATATAAATAGAATTTAAATAGGATTGGACAAGTTATGGTTACTCGTAAAGAAGATACGTCAAAGAGAGTGGCAAGACGTAAGTACGAAGAAAAGAATAAAGAATTGCGCAAAGAGAAAAACGCGAACTTTCAAACGATGATTCCAAGAGAGCTGTTTGAAGAAATTAATGCGTTTTTAACCGAAAGGGGTATGACGAAAGTGGAATTTATCAAAAAAGCCTACGAAATAATGAAAAACCAAAGGAGAAATTGACGATGAATTATGGGAAGTCAATAGAAATATTTTTAGCGAATGGTAATGCAGAGAGTTTAATTACTGCGGAAGTTTCTAATTGGAATGGAAAAGCCATAAAAATCCCAAGATTAGAATTGCCTGAATGTACAAGAGAAGATGTTCGCCGTGCGGGGGTTTATTTTTTATTTTGCCAAGAAGATGACGGAACGGATTCGGTTTATATTGGTGAGGCTGAAAATATATACGATAGATTACAACAGCATTTAAGAGATTATCAAACTGGAAAAGAACAATATTATTGGAATACTGTTGTAATGTTTGTAGGGCAGGATTTAAATAAAGCGCTTATTCGTTATCTTGAAAATAGACTTGTAGAAATTGCTCGCGAGTGTGGTAAATATAAGATATTAACTAAAAATACATATAGAAATACTGTGTTAAAAGAGTCTCAAATTGCAGCAATGGAAGAATTTACAGATAATATTCGGCTTTTAATGAATACACTGGGTTATAGAGTGCTAGTTTCTACGCCACAAGCTGAAACAAATACACAGTATTTGTATTGTACGAGAAATGGGGCGGATGGAAAGGGCTTTATAAGTACGGGAGGATTTACAGTGGTAAAAGGCTCGAAAACATCTGATCATATAGTACCATCTTTTGAAATACGTGCAAAAAGTTATTATAATCTTAGGAAAAAACTAGAAGAAAATGGAACGATTGTAAATTGTGTATTTGTATCTGACTATGAATTTTCTGCACCGTCTGCGGCTGCGGCTGTTTTGTATGGCCGTAATACCAATGGAAAAACGGAATGGAAAACCGAAGATGGTGTAGAATTGAAAAACCTTCTTTGAGATTTTGGAGGATATAATGTTAGAAGTTGGAATGAAAGCGCCGGGGTTTACGTTGCCCGATAAAAATGGGAAGTTGGTTTCGTTGTCTGATTTTCTCGGCAAGAAAGTGGTTTTGTATTTTTATCCGAAAGATAATACGCCTGGTTGTACTCGGCAGGCGTGCGCCTTTGCACTCAAAAACAAAGAAATTGAAAACAAAAACGCGGTGGTTATCGGCATTAGCAAGGATAGCGTGAATTCGCACCTGAATTTTGCGACCAAGTATAACTTGCCGTTTGTTTTGTTGTCGGATAGCGAACTTTCGGCGATTCAAGCGTACGGCGTTTGGCAAGAGAAAAAGTTGTACGGCAAAGTGAGTATGGGCGTTGTGAGAACGACGCTCTTAATTGACGAGCAGGGAATGGTGCAAGCGGTTATGCCCAAAGTAAAACCCGACACCAACGCCGACGAAATTTTAGCGTTATTAGAGAGTTAAAATAAAACTTAAACATATAAAAAACGAGAGAAAATATATGAATACACACTACGTGCCTCGATTGGTTTTAAAAAAATTTAGCGAAAAGTTGTGCACATATAATATTAAAACTGGAGAATTAAAAGAGGATATTAAAATTGAAAGCGCTTATGCTGAAACTGATTTTTATGATGCTGAAACGGAAGAGAATTTTAATCGAAAAGTTGAGTCTCAGTTTGGAAATTTGTTGGCAAACAAATTGTTGAAATGTGAAAATAGTGTTGAGCTTTCTCGTAAAGAACTAAGATTAACTAAGAAGTTTTTATTGTTATCGGTATTGCGTAGTGTTGGAAATGAAGAGTTTTTAAAAGTGGAACGTAAATTTTACGATAATCTTAGAGAAAGATGGAAAGTGTTTGCAAGATTCAAGGGGTTGAGCGAAGAAGAAACAACGAATGCTCTTGAAACGATAAAAGCGCCTTTTGAAGAGAAGGTTATCGAAGGGGAAACGCCTTATCAATATTGGATGAGAACGTTAAATGTAATTCTTGACACCGACGGGACTCCTGAAGAGATATTGAAACATCCTAACAAAACATATCCAGCACATCGTTGGGCTACCGTTATTTCCAATGGGTATTTGGCTTTTTGGGATACGGATTCAAAAAATGATGAGTTTGTTATCACGGATATAGGAATGACATCTGAAAACGAGAAAGGATGGAATGGTATAACAACGCACAACACAAAAAAGACTAATTTTTATCTAAATTTACTAAAAGAAGAGAAAGATAAAAATTTACAAATGGTGATTTTTAGGTTTTTGGAAATGAATAATAATTTCCATGAAAATTTTCAAATGTTTCCCATCTCTAAGAATCGAATGATTGTTGAGATAGCGCCATTTTATAAGTTTAGGGCGACGTACTCATCAATATATAAAATGCCGGAGTTAAAGAATTTAACATGCTTAACGAATGAAAATTTGTTTTATCCAAATATGGTTAAGTACGTTAAGCCACAGCCTACGGATGGTTTGTCGTACGAATATGACGATAACGATAAATATATCTATGAGATAAAGAAATTAAACAAAGAAGAAATAAGATATTGTAATGCGTTGTTTATGGATAGAATAAATACGTATTTAGGCTTTTCATCGCTTAGTAAAGCAGTAGGAAGTATTATCAAATATAAAAAGCTGAATGATCCTCCTTATGTGCCAAGAGTTGATTACACGAACTTATATAAAATAATTGAAAAAAGATATTTGGGGAGTTTGAATATAAAGTAAATAGGTTATAAATAGATAGTTTCATAATTTACCTTTGGAGCTTTGTTTGTCTTAGCAAAGGAGGTGATATTATGCAAACGATAAAGAAACTCAATAAAAGACAAGTAGCAAAAAACGCATATAGAATGATTATTGAGAGAATTGCTCAATCTGGTGAGTCCATTGAATCTATTGCACTGTCATTAGAAATTTCTGAACGGACAATTTATTATTGGCAAAATGCAGAACGGGCACCCAGTGCGGATCACTTATATAGGTTGTCTCAACTACTTGGAGTCTCGATGGAAAGCATTCTCGCATGAGGGTGCTTTTCCTTTTGAACAATTGTGCATAACGGAATTGCCAAAAGTATGTTATAATAAAGAAAAATCACAAGGAGGCAATTTATGTCAAAGTTTACAGTAATTGGATTATGGGAACAACTTTATCCCTATCAAACAGAGGTGAATGATTATACGGGGCGCAAGATGTTGAAGTCGGCGATTGGCAATCAAAACAGTCGTTATTGCCCGACAATAGATCACGTTCGTCCTTTGTCAAAAGGTGGAAAAGATATTCTCGGCAACATTGTTCTTTGTAATATTAAAACAAACGAAGAAAAAGGGGATTTATTCTCAACATGGAAAACCAATGGACATATTTATCAAGCGCAACGCGTGAAAGGTACAAGTGATGAATACGATATTTATCAAGTGGAATAGGGGGACTTATTCGTATGTTTGCAAAAGTTAAAAACTCATTAAGAAAAATCAATTATAAATTGTTTTTGGCGTTGTTGGTGCTTGGGTTAGTGCCGACCATTTATACGACGGTGCGAGTGTTCTTTTTAGGACAACTCCCTGGCGAATATTCCTTTTCGATTGCAGGGCAGTTATCGTGGGTAAATCTTTTGTATGAGATTTTGAGCGAAGCAATCGTGTTGCCGTTGTTCTTCTTTATCGGTAAAGTGTTGACTGATAAAAATGAGTTTTCCAATCGTATGAGAACGGGCTTGCTTTTGTCCGTCGGTGCGTACACGGTGCTTTCCGTTATCATAATTGCGCTTGCAAAACCGCTACTTTCTTTAATGGCGACGGATAAGGCGATTATTGACGCATCGGCAACCTACATAAGACTCGAAAGCGTAGCAAGTATTTTCTCGCTGGCATTCAATTTTATTATGGTTGGCATGGTAACGCTCGGCAAAGAAAAGTACGTTTACGCGCTTACAGCGTTAAAACTCGTTTTATGTTTGCTCGTGGATACGTTTATGGTTTCCACCTTGCCCGTGTCGTTAAATCTTGGCGTAAACGGTATTGCGTTCTCGAATATAATCGTCAACGTAATTCTCGTCGCAACGGCAATTATCTTATTAAACAAAGAGGGGATTGCTCTTTTCAAGAAAGAAAAACTCTCTTTCGGTTGGATGAAAGACTTTGCAAAAGTCGGTGGAATATCGGGTTTGGAATCGTTTGTTAGAAATATCGCCTATATGCTTATGATTGCGCGTATGGTGAATATGGTCGGCGAGCAGGGAACGTATTGGGTGGCGAACAACTTTATTTGGGGTTGGTTATTGCTTCCCGTATTGTAACTTGGCGAACTTATTAAGCGTGAAACGGCAGGCAACGGACGAAAACGCCGTTAAAAATAACTCGCTTGGATATTTCGTTATCACGTTGGCGATTTGCGTTTTGTGGTGTATCACCATTCCGCTTTGGAAACCGTTTATGGAGCACGTATTGAATTTTAGCGACGTGGATAAACTATTTGAACTCGTTATGGTGTTGCTCGGATTTTATATGCTTTACGCGTTCCAAAACGTGTTCGATTCCACGTTCTACGGGCTTGGAAAAACCAACTATATGTTGTTTGAATCGGTGGTGACGAATGCGATTTATTACGGAATAGCGTTTATCCTTTATCTTTGCGGGGCATGGCAACCTACGCTCATCGGTATAGCGTTGTTGTTTGGTATCGGTAATGCGTTTGATGCTATCGTATCGCTTGTGGCGTACGTGTTCTTGCTCAAGAAAAAGAAAATTAACGTTTTGGGGATTGAATAAAAACTTTATACGACAACAAAAATCTTTACTGTGGGCTCAAATTAGCTTTTGAAGTAAAGATTTTTGTTTTGAATGAGCATATTAAAACGATTGAAAAAATTTCTAAAAAAAGGTATAATACTGTAAAGGAGTATTTCAATATGAAAATCGTAATCGTAGGCGGGGTTGCAGGTGGTGCAACGGCGGCGGCAAGAATAAGAAGATTAGACGAACGTGCGGAAATTATTATTTTCGAGCGTTCGGGCTTTATTTCGTACGCAAACTGCGGTTTGCCCTATTATATCGGCGGTGTTATCGCGGACAAGGCAGATTTGACCTTACAAACGCCTGAAAGCTTTTACCGCCGTTTCAAAATCACGGCGAAAGTCAATCACGAAGTAACCGATATCGATACGCAAAACAAAACCGTTTCCGTAACCGATTTGAAAACGGGAACGAGCTTTACGGAAAGCTATGATAAGCTGATTTTATCGCCTGGCGCAAAGCCGATTTTGCCCGATTTTTACGCCGAAAACGAAAGAGTATTCACGCTCCGCACCGTAGAAGATACGCTCAAAATCTGCGCGTTTGTCGAGCAAAAACGACCGAAAACTGCCGTTATTATTGGCGGTGGGTTTATTGGTTTGGAAACGGCGGAAAACCTTGCCAAGCTTGGAATTCAAACGACGGTTATCCAGCGTGGCAATCATTTTTTGCCGACGGTTGACTGCGATATGGCGTCCTTTATTCACGCGAATTTCCGCTATCACGGCGTACCAATTTTACTCAATACCAACACGGAAAAATTGATGGTAAACGGCGATAGGGTGTCGCTTGAACTTGCGGACGGAAACAAACTCAACGCGGACATGGTAGTGGTTTCCGTCGGGGTTACGCCCGAGAACACTCTTGCGAAAAAAGCAGGGTTAGAGCTTGGTATTAAAGGTGCAATCAAGGTCAATGCGAAAATGCAAACTTCGCTACCCGATATCTATGCGGTGGGGGATGCGGTGCAGGTAAAGCATTTAATCACCGAGCAAGATGTAGTTATTTCCTTGGCAGGTCCTGCCAACAAGCAGGGGCGTATTGTTGCCGATACTATTTGCGGTGTGAACAGCGAATATAAAGGATCGCAAGGCTCGTCCGTGATTAAACTGTTTGATATGACGGTGGCGACGACTGGAATTAACGAACAGCAAGCCAAAGCAAACGGTATCGAATACGAAAAGGTGATTTTAACGCAAAACTCGCA
>JAZRBK010000175.1:0-2386 GCA_045635025.1 Candidatus Scatosoma sp. | reverse complement strand
TCTCGGCTTATATACAAGCCGAGAGGGGTTCTTTTTCTTAAACCGTATTCGATTATTCTTCACCAAGCCCGTGTACAGGCGCGCTAAGCGCCTTATTCCGCGCTCGCTTGCATTTCCTCGCCGTTTTCGGTTTTTTCCGCTTCTTGGATAGGCGTTTTCAAACGCTTTACGCAAACCTGCACGACGACGAACTTAATAATTGCCCCCAGAGTCCACAAGACAGGGAACGTTATGAGAATGGTAAACAGCGTAGGATACAAAGGGAATACTATCAATAGCCATAAAATCCGAAGTCCGCAAAGCACCACTAGGGAAATCACCATAGAAGTAACCGCTTTACCCAAGCCCCGCAAAACACCCGAGGAAATCTCTAAAAACCCACCTATAAAATAGGGTACTGCCGTATACCAAAGCCGCATTGTCGCCGCGTCGTAAGCCATTCTTTCCAAGCTCCCCTCCGCTCCTACGTGCACGCCGTACAAGGACAAAAGCGGGGTTTTGAAGAGCATCATCGCCGCACTCATAGCAACGGAAACGACAAACGACATTAAAAATCCGTTATACAAAATCGGTTGAATCCGCCTATATTTTTTCGCACCGAGATTTTGGCTCGTAAAGGCGACTACGCCTTGCCCAACGGAAAGTACGCCCGTATAAATAAATCCCGCCAAGCTCGCCGCGGCAGCGTTGCCGTTGACGATAGGTTGATACTCCACTCCGCTCGGCACGACGGCGTTGTTTACGCTGACGATAGACGATTGAATGAGCATATTGGAAATGGAAGCAATCGCGCTTTGCAACCCCGCAGGCAAACCGATATGTACGATAGCCATAAACTCCCGTTTGTCGATTTTCAGTTTCTTAAACGAGAACTTCGCCGCGCCCTCGCCCTTACTTAACCTCCAAAGCAAAATCACGCAGGAGAGCACGTTGGCTATCGAAGTTGCGAGCGCAACTCCCTCAACCGCCATACCAAAACCAGCCACGAATAAAAGATTGAGCAGTACGTTGATAAGCCCCGTACTCATCAATACGATAAGCGGCGTTCTTGAATCCCCTTTCGCGCGGAAAATTGCCGCGAGATAATTCGTTACCGACAGGAAAGGTATTCCTGCAAAATAAATATACAAATACGTCGTAGCAAGTTTTAGGATATTCCCTTGCAAGCCCATTAACCGCATAATCGGGGCAGACATCGCCGCGCCTACGCCCGCGCCTAATAACCCAAACAACATAGACATAAAAACGGAAGTATGTACCGCCTTTTCCGTGCGTTCGTTATCCTTTGCGCCGATATGCCGTGCAACCATTACCTCCCCACCAGCCGAAAAACCGATGAAGAGATTGATTATCAAAGCCGTCAACGGTCCCGTCGTACCAATCGCTCCTACGGCGTTGGGTTCGTCCGATAACCCGACTATCATCGTATCGGCTATGCCGTAAAAGGATATCAGCAAATTAGTAGCAGCTAACGCCAATATAAACTTGAACAGTTTTCCAAATATCTTGCCTTCCGTAAAATCCATATGCGTCTTTACTTTTGCGCTCATTCGAATAAAAACCTCCCGTATCTCCTTATTTCTCTTGCCACAAGATTTACGTATTTTTATTTTATCATAGTAAATCTAACAGTTATACCCCATTCAACTGCAAAAAATAGGAAAAAACGCTCACAAACACCGTATTTTTGCTTTTTACGGGTAACGTGGGCGTTATCAAGCCTCCCTTGCCGTTAGGCAAAAAAACGGTAAGAACAAGAAAACCCGACCCATACGGCGGGTCGGGACAAGTCTTTCCTTATTATATATACGCTATATATCTTACGTGTTATACGAATATCGGCGCAAACGAGTTATCGTAGCTTGAATGAACACGAAATCGACTATCGACACCAAAATCCACGTAACGGGATAACAAATGAAAATCATTGTAAGCGTCGGATGGAGCGGGAACGCGGTAACGAGCCACACGACACGAAGTAGACACGACCCAATCAGTGCAATTACCGTCGAAGAAATGGATTTTCCCAAACCGCGCAAAATACCCGTCTGCACGTCCATAATTCCACAGATAAAATAGGGTGCGGCAATAAACCAAAGTCGCACGGTTGCCGCGTCGTAAGCCATTCTCTCCAAGCTCCCGCCCGTGCCTACGTACACGCCGTAAAGGGATAAAAGCGGCGTTTTTAAGAGCATAACGAGCGCGCTCATAAACAAGCCGATACCCGTAACCAACAAGAAGCCGTTATACATAATCGGTTTTACCCGTTCGAGTTTTTTCGCGCCCATATTTTGGCTGGTAAAAGTAATCGCACCTTGATATACGGCGTTCATAGCCGTATAGATAAAGCCCTCGATATTGCCTGCCGCTGCACTGCCGTTGACTA
>JAZRBK010000174.1:0-1457 GCA_045635025.1 Candidatus Scatosoma sp. | reverse complement strand
CCCACCAAATCTCCGAAAACTCCAAGTGGCATATCTTGCTTGCACAACTCTTTACCTTGCTTGCGGCGGAGGGAGCGGTTTGGGCGGTTGCCTACTTTACGCAAAACGGCTTGCTCTTTACCATTTTAACCGCTGTTTTCTACGGGATTATTATGATGATTTACTGTGTGCGTATGCAGGTTGCGTATTTTGACTTGGATAATATCGAACGGGCAGACCTTTCTCCCCGTTATCGTGTATAATCAAATCGACTTTTGAATACCTTAATAAGAGGGTTTTTATGGATTATAAGAAAGAATATGAAAAATGGTTAAACTCTTCTGCGCTTTGCGAAGAGGGCAGAAAGGAATTGGAGGCGATTGCCTCAGACGAAAAGGCAAAAGAATACCGTTTCGGCGGCGAATTAGAGTTCGGTACGGCAGGTATGCGCGGTATCATCGGTTACGGCGTTAATATGATGAATATTTATACGGTAATGCGTGCTACGCAGGGACTTGCCGAATGGATAAAAAGTCTTGGCGATAAAGAAATGGCGCGCGGCGTAGTGATTTCTTACGATACGCGCCGTAAATCGGAAACGTTCGCGAAAGCGGCGGCAGGGGTGCTTGCGAAAAACGGGATAAAAGCTTATCTTTTCGACGACGTTCGTCCCGTGCCGATGCTCTCGTATGCGGTGCGTTATTTAGGAACGGTTGCGGGAATTATGATTACCGCGAGCCATAACCCCAAAGAATATAACGGCTATAAAGTTTACGGCGGCGACGGAGCGCAAATGTCTCCCGAAGATACCGCGAAAGTCGTTTCGTATATCGAGGCAATCGACGATTATTTATCCGTTTCCGCGCTTGATACAAGCGATTTAATCGTGCCCGTGCCCCGTTCGCTTGACGAAGATTATATAAACGAACTTTCCAAACTCACACTGTCCAAAGAAGCGGTGGAAAAATGCGGAAAGGACTTGAAACTCGTCTATACCCCCGTACACGGCAGCGGGTATAAACCCGTTACGGCGATTTTGAAAAAGCTCGGTATTAACGCGACGGTCGTGGAGGAACAAACGACGAAAGATACGGAGTTTTCTACCGTTAAAGTCCCCAATCCCGAGTTCAAGGAAACGCTTTCGATGGGAATAGCGTTAGCGAATAAAATCAACGCGGACGTCGTGTTCGGCACAGACCCCGATTCGGATAGATTAGGCGTTGCGCTCAAAGACAGGCACGGGGAGTTTGTGGCTCTGTCGGGAAATCAAGTAGGGATTTTGTTGCTCGACTATATTTTAACCCGCCTTGCGGAAGAAAACGCTATGCCGAAAAACGCCGCCGTCGTGAAATCGTTCGTAACGACGGGTATGGCGAAAGCGCTTTGCGACGATTACGGCGTAACCTTATACGAAACCCCCGTAGGCTTCAAATTTATCGGGGAAAAGATTAAACAATGGGAAAAGGACGGTAAGCATA
>JAZRBK010000173.1:0-11898 GCA_045635025.1 Candidatus Scatosoma sp. | reverse complement strand
GTACGGCTTTATCTTTTTCAGCAATTCCAACATTTGAACAGGGGTTGCCCTGAACGTAAATTGCCCCATAAGTACGCCGCCGTAGTCCTGTGTTACCGCCTCAACGGTTTCGCCGCTTACCCCGTGTTTAGTCAGTAACGCCCGCACGTCCTCAACGTGGGCGTTGAAATAGTCCATAGCGCGGGGGAACAGTTCCGCCGTTGGTGTCAGCAAATAGCCGCCCAATTCCTTATACAGCCCTTGTAACTGTGTCAGGGTTTCCATAACGTCCCCGTTTTTCCTGTGTTCGCCGTTGTTTATTTCGTCGCGCAATAACAGTAACTTACGTATTGCGTCCTGTTCCGCGTTCGGGTTTTCCGTTGGTATCGTGGTTTTGATTTCGTCCTGTTCCATTACTCAGCCATTTTTACTTTGTCATTTTCGCCAATACGTCCGCTTTCGCCGTCATACGGGAACAGTCCCCAACCGTCCGTTTCTCCGTCGCGGGCTTTCAGGTGTTCAACGTACAAATACCCCGCTTTCAACGTGCGTTGGTTCGGGTTCGATAACATACCCGACGTAAATATACGGTTTGCCCTTATGCCGACGTTTTTAGGGTTTACTACTATCGTCGTATTGCGCTTTGTTTCCATTACGTTGGCGTCTATTTCCTTGCCCTTATCAACGTACAGCCCTAACGCCGTCTTATCAATTTGCCATACTAAAAACACGTCGTGCGCTATACGTTCAATGTCCGCGCCCTCGCCTATGTTGGCAACTGTTATATCGTCTATTCCGTTACGCAAAACCTCTCTATTTAACTGTGCGGCTATAATGATAGGCAAACCGATAACGCCCGCGCAATCGTGCAACGCCTTACATATCGTTTTCAGTTCGTCGTGTCGGCTGTACTGTTTGCTGTCGGTGCTGAGCAACTGCATATAATCAACGAAAACCGCGCCCACCTGTTCGCCCTGTTCCTGAGCCTCGCGGACGTATCGCATTATGTTACTACAAATACTTTCCGTTGAGGCGTTCGTATGTAACAGCCTGAGGCGTGGGCGTACCTGTTGCCCGTACTGTCTTATATAGCCCTTAATAAGCGGTTCTAACGCGCTGTAATGTTCGCTTTTGTCTAATAGGGTGCCGTAGCCGCTTGGGTTGTATTCGTACGGCGCGGCGTCCTCACGTATAACCGCCTTTATAGTCTTGCGTCGTGTCTTGCTTATGAAACAGTAATTACCGCTTTCGTCCTTTCCGCTTTCGGTGTTCGGTATCGGTATATAGGTTTTAAGGGCGCGTTCCAATAATTGCGGTTTGGTTTCCTCGCAACTGACGTACAGGAACGTTTTTGACGGGTGCGCCTGTACCATATCCAACGCGGATTGAAACAGTATCATAGTTTTACCGTGCGACGTCGGGGCGCAAAATACCGTAATGTCGGCGGGGTAATACTCTATATGTTCCGTCTTGCGGTACGGGTGCGGGTTGTTCTTACGGATAACGCCTAATTCCCATTTTGTCCTCAGGGGTTCGGGCTGTTCCTTGATTGCGTCCAATTCGTCCGCGAAACTCTCGTTTAACTGTCGGTTCCATTCGTCCGTACTGTTGGTTGCCTGTGCCTCATTCAAACGGGTTATAATGTCCGCTATAACGACAGGGTTTGCGCCGTCCTCTATGGCTTTACCCATTTCGGTATATGCGGCGGCTATACGGTTGTTATAGTCCCTTTGTTCGCCCCATTTGTCTATACTATCCAACGCCGACGGGGTTACGTCGTGCTGTTCGTACAGGCTTACGCCCTTAATGGCGCGTTTGATTGCCTCACGTTCGAACGCGTCGCAACGTTTGTATATCGCGCTGAACCTGTCGCGGAACAGTTCGCCGACGTTCCAACCTGTCGCGGTTTCCGCCCATTCCCTCAACTGTCGTAGTTCGTAATCGTACCAATACGTTTCGTTCATTTCCACCGCAACGGCTAACGCGTCGTTTCCGTTTTCTATGGCGTAACTGTTTACGTCAGCCTTATACCCGTTGAGGCTAACACCGTCGGGGGTTTCAAACTCCGATACGTGTAAATGGGTAATAACGCGTTCCCCGTCCACCTGTATAGTATGAAACGCGTTTAACGCGGCGGTAATCTTTGTTAAATCGCGGGTTCCGTCCTCGTTATACTCAACGTCAGGAACGTACGTAACGCGGTTAATGCCGTTAGCCCTGAGCAAACGCCCCAACGTTTCCGCGTTGCTTGCGCCGCCCATAGCAATAACGTTAGTAAATCCCGCTTGTATTAGGTTTATGGCGTCCATTTCGCCCTCAACAACGTACACAGGTGCGCCAATAGTCAGCCTGTCGCAATATACGCGCGTCATTCCACCGCTTGCGCGTAACCTGTCCTTTTTAGCAACGTTCGGGTTAGTGTTCCTGAATATAAACCCGTTTACCTGTCCGTTGTGGTAATTAGGCATTACGACGTTATAGCCATAGCGGGCGTAATCCTCAGTAAGTCCCAACGCCTTGAAATCCTCAACGGTGTAAGATATACCCCTGTTGCGTAAATGTTCCTTTGCCCTGTTGAGGCTGTCGGCTGTCAGTTCGCCGAAATGGGCGTCAATGCTCAACCCTCGCGTTTCGGTTATATACTTACCCGCCGCGCCTGTCGGGTTCTTACGTAGGCTTTCAATCAGGCACGGGCAAACCTCGCGGGCTATCATTTCGCGGCTCATCTTACGGGCGGTTTCCTCGCTGTACTCAATCTTGATATTATACAGTTCGGCTAACCTGTGTAACGTTTCCTTAAATCCCGCTGTGTTCAACGCGTAACGTTCGGCGTATGTGAATACGTCTATATGTTGCCCCGCTATTCCTGAGCCTGTATTTCCGTGTACGTATATGTTCGTACCCGTCTTTGTCATCGTTAGGCGTATTTCGCCCTTTTGGTGTCCGTTACCGCCCATTATTTCCCAAGCCCCTGAGGTTTGGCGGAACGGGTGGTTAAACAGTCTTTCGGGGTTTTGCCATATTGCAGCAATAACCGCCGCTTTGTTGTCGTTTGCCATATAGTAAACGTTAGTTTTGCAATAGTATTATTATAGTTCGTTTCTATTTCCGTAATGTAATATTTTCGGAAATAGGACGGGTTCCGCCTTACTGTTTGCCCGTCGGGTTAAGCGCGTTTTTCAGGTGCGCCAAGTTAGACGAAACGGCAACTAATAACTTGCGCTGTTCGTCGGTTAGTTCCATACCGCCGAAGATAGCCGCCGTTAGTTCGAACAGGGCGTTATATAGGTGGGCGTCCACCTTTGCCACGACGTCGGCGTATGTCGTTTTGTTCTTTGCCATACCTCAACGGTTATAACTGTGGCGGTTCCTGAGGTGCGGGCGTCCAACTGTCTATATACGCCTGTAATGCCTCGTTGTAAACCTCGTTTATGTTCTTTCTATCGTATGCGGCTATTGCCTTAACCTTTGCCACAATATCGGCGTTGAGGTTGTAACATACGCGGGTGGTGGTACCGCGTGGGGCTTTCATTGTTCCGCGTGTCGGTTCCTGAGCCTGTACGGGTTCCTGTGGTGTTGAGGTTGTCGGCTTTGGTGCCTGTGGGGTGCTGAGCAATCCGCTAAGCCCGCCCAATACGTCCTGTTTCTTTGCCATATCTTGAAATAATATAACGGTTCGTATGTAATAGTAAATAGTAAGTTAATACGGTTTATATAAACTATCTATACAGTATAGATAATATAGACGTTATAGACAGTTTAAGGGGTGTACGTTGGGGTATTCCGACGTAAGGGCGTCGTAATCCTGTGCGCCGTTGCTGTGTGGGGCATAACGGAATATGTCGTTACCTGTGGCGGGTGCCTCGCCTAACGCCACGTTGTCGCGTATCTTCGTATCGAACACAGGGAACCCCGCGCCCTCTACCTGTTCCGCCGTCATACGGTGCAAACCCTTTCGTTTGTCGTACTGTGTGAACAGGACGTAATACGGCAACGTTCCGCCCGTCAGTTCCTCAACCTGTCGTACTATATCCGTAACCGAAACTAAGCCCCTGACGGCTAAATACTGAGGCTGTAACGTTATAATCGTTTCATCAGCCGCGTACAGGGCTGACAGGGTTAATAATCCCAACGTCGGCGGGGTATCAATCAGGATAACGTCGTATTTGTCCCTGTATTTGTCCGCAACGGATTTAAAGCGCGTAATCCTGTCGGGTTCCGCCGCCATTTCCACCTCTAACGCCGACAAATCAGGAACCGACGGTAATACGTGCAATACGCCCGCCTGTCCGTCCTGTGGCAACACCTCAACGGGTGTAATATATGGGGTTATCCTTTCGCGCATAGCGGCGTATATGTGGCAATCCTGAGCAACGGGAACCTGTAACGTTTCGGTTAGGTTGCTTTGTCCGTCGTAGTCAATCAACAGGACGTTACAGCCCCTGAGCCTAAGCCCCGCGCCTAAGTTTACGGCGGTTGTTGTCTTTCCGACGCCGCCCTTATTGTTGCATATCGTAATAATACGTGCCATAGTGTTATATACTGTTGTTAGTTTTCCTTTCCGTTGAGGTATAACGCCACGACGTCAAACGCGACGTAATCCCCGCTATATGTGTATTGCCTCAACACCTCAACGACAGGGTACCGCCCCGCCATTGTGCGGGCTATCCTTAACGCGTCCCGCTTGTTGGTGGTGGTTGCCCTGTCCTGTAACTGTTGCCGTTCGGTATCGTAGCAATCTATTTCGTAATGTATGCTGTTGTATTTATCCATATTCCTGTACGGTGTTTATAGGTAGTTATCGCCCCATAACGAAAGGCGTTCCGTAATACATACGCCCATATCGCGGGCTATGACGTCCAACAACTTGTTTAACAGGGGCGCAACGTCGTTATTGTAGTGTAGTGCGCCGTCCTTTTCCCCGTGTGTGTACATTTCCGCACGACGTAATACGGGCTTGATGTCGCGTATAGCGCGTATTACCCTTATATAGTCCTCCGTTTCGTGGGACAGGGTGGCGCATACGTTGAGGTTAGGGCGGTTTATAAATGCCCCGTCCTCGTTCTTTTCGTATTCCGTTGTGTCAATAGTGGTAAGTTCCGACAGGTTGATAGGTTCCTGTACCTGTGCGGGTTCCGCGTGCTGAGCCGCCGCGTTGGTGTCTTGCTTTGTCATTGTTTGGTGCATTAGGTTGTTATACAAATTGTCTATACAGTATAGACGTTATAGACGTTATAGATAGTTTGGCGCGGTTGTGGTGCGGCTTATTAAGCCATTACCGCGCTATACAGGCTGTCTAACAGGTTTTCGCCGCCGTTGTTAAGGCGTTGTTCCTCGCGTAACGTAGCCGTGTATATTTGGGTTGTTGCGGGGTTGCTGTGCCTCAACATATATTGCGCCTGTTCGATAGTTCCGCCCGCCCTTAATACGTTGGTTCCCGCCGTGTGCCTGAGGCTGTGGGCTGTGAACGCGCGGTTATCAAGTCCAACGCCGCGTAATCCGTCCTTTATCAGTCCTGAAACGGCGCGGGTTGTCATACGTCCGCCGTTGTTGCGGTTGCTTTCGCTGACGAACAGGGGCGCGTTGGCGTCGGTGTTCTTGCGGGTGCTGAGGTAAACCGCCAACGGCTTATACGCCGCGTCAGTCAGGATAACGAAATTATCCTTTTCAACGCGTCCCTTTCCCTGTACCATTAAAACGCGCTGTTCGCCTATATACGTGATGTCCGAAATGTTGGCGCGTACCACCTCAATACAACGTAATCCTGTACGGACGCAAAGGTTTACTATTGCGTAGTCGCGTGGGCTTTGTTCCTGTTCGTGGCGTAACAGTTCGCCCACCTTACCCACCGTAAGCGGCTTTTTCTTAAACTCCTGTTTGCGCTTTGGCGCGTGTACGCCCTTTGCTATGTTCGGATAGTATTTGTTAGCCTCAGCCCATTCGTAAAAACGGCGTATGCTGTTGATGTACGACGCAACGGTTAGGCTTGATTTTCCGACGTTAAGTAAATGTTCCTTGTATGCTATTACGTCGGCTACTGTCAGGGCGGGAACGTTGCGCCCTGTGTCCTGTACCCACGCGAAGAAACCCGCGACAGTACGGGCGTACAAATCACGGCTTGACGGTGCCACGTCCTGAGAACGGGCGAACATATCTATAACGGGGGTAATGTCAGCAACAACGCGGATTGCGTCGGCTGTGGTGGTTGGTGTGGTGCTGTTCATATTGTGGTGGTTCATTAGGTTAGTGCAAATATAGTGATAAAATAGTAAAAAACAATATAGACAGTATAGAAAGTATAGACAGTATAGATAATATAGACGTTATAGACAGTATAGACGTTATAGATAGTTTGGCGGGTGTGTAGTGGGGTTTTTGCCTTTTCGGGTTGAGGTGTTCCGCCTGTTCGCCGCTTGTTACCCCAACCGTTGAGGTACAAAAATAGCCCTATCGCACCACCGACAGGGCTAAACCTAATGCGCCAAGAATACGCCGCATAACGACGCCTTGACAATGCAAAGATATACATTTTATCGTTACCCCAATTACAGGGGCTGAAATCGTCTAAAAACGGGCAAATACAGGGCGTTATCGTTTAATGCGGTGCGCCTGTTCCTCTATGTCCCTGTACCAACCAATGGCGCGGCGGTTGAGGCGTTCCACCTTACGCGCAAACGGCGTCGGTTTCCCCCTGTACGTGTATTTGCGTCGGGGCTGTTGTTCCAACTGTTCCACCTTGTCGGCATACGTCAGGAAACGGAACACGTCGTTACGTCGGTTACGGCTCAACGTTTGTTGTTCGTACAGGTGCGGGAACGCGTGGCGGGAAACGAAACGCCCGTTTACCAAATACAGGTTACGACAGGAACGCCCCGTTACGGGACAAACGAAATAATAGAACCCGCGCCCCTTTTCCCACGTTACGCCCTTGTCTAAGTTCGACGAACGCCAACGTAACTGTACCGTTTGCGTTACCTGTTCCCCGTCGGCTGTCCTGTATGCAATCGTACAACGGTGGTTTACCGTGTCGGTTGTAAATCTTACTGAGGCTATGACGTCGGAACCTTGCGCCCACGTGATAACCCCCTCAGCCGTCGCGTTGGGGACGAAATAGCCTAACGCCTTGCACCGTGTCAGGTTCAGGCGTAAATAGTCCTGTATCGTCGGTTTGCTGTGTGCCATATCCGCCTAAATTATTAGTGATAATCCACGAATACGACGGGTTGCGTTACCACGTAAACCCCGCCGTCGGTTCCCCGAAATCGTTTGAACAGGTTTCTACCTTTGGCGTTGTGTACGGTAACAACTGTAACACCGCCTTTATACGTTCCTGAGGCGGCAAAGCCTCTAACAGTTCGGGCAACTGTTCAAGTTCCCGCGCCATAATAGCCTTTAATTGCCCGTGTAAGCCCTTAATCGTCGCGTCGGGTGTAATGGGCTGTTTGTTCGTTTTCGTTGCCATATATGCGTGTTTTTACAATACGTCCGTTACGGCGTTGGTAAGTGCAACCAACAGGGCGGCTAACCTGTCCCGTTCCCATTGTGTCAGGCTTGGGGATTTCATAGCCTTTATAATAGCCGCGCGGGATTTCACAACCTTGTTTGAAACGGTTGTTACGACAGTTAAATACGTGTTGCTGTGCTGTTCCATACCTCAACGGGTTATAAAATATACATATCCTTTGCGCCGTTGGTTCCGTCGGTTACGGGGTACCGTTCCGACAGGGCGCGTAATACCGTCAGTTCAACGTCGCGGCTCAGGTTCTTAATGTCGGCTATGTATTCCGACGTGTGCAACGTCCCCGCCGTTTCCTTTGCGCCTATGTTACGTAGGTTCCTGAGGAACCGCGCAAATACGCCCGCCTGTAAGGGCTTATTAACGGGTACGTCGAACACCCAACGCCCGCCCTTGCTGTCGGTATGTCCTACTTTCATACCTGTTCGGGTTGAGGTGTTGAGGTTACGCCCGTTGAGGCTATCAACGTAGCCATTACCGCCGCGCGTTCCTGTGGCGTCAATACCTTGAAATCCGCCTCAAACTGTGCGCGGTTGCGCTTGATGAACGTATTAACCCATTCATTCAGGGGCTTGTTTCCTGTTCCTTTGGCGCGTCCCCCCATACGTCCGCGTCCGTCGTTCGCTGTTCTTGCCATAACTATATACTATTTAACACTACTAAGTTACTAATAATTAAGCAAATAACGTACATTTTATTGTATAAATGTGCTATAATATGGCACAAATTAACGTGCGGGCTGTCCCGTCGGTTGGTTGCTAACTTTTGCGTTTAAACCTCAACGGGTATAACGTATTGATATACAACGGGATAGCGAACGACGAACGGCAAAAACGTTTAAAATACTGTTTAATTCGATTTTCGCGTTTGTGTTTCTCTATTCCGTATTACGTCGGCATTTTCAGCCCTCAACCTGTAAGGAAACGTTACGCGTTGGCGGTGGTTCCTGTGTTACCTCAGGACGTTACAGGCGTTGAGGCTGTACCAATCAGGACGGACAGGGCGCAAACGTCGGCGTATCAGCCTGTTAGCCCCGTCGGTACCGTTGAGGCGGTGCAAGTCCTACACAATCGTAGGCGTATAGGTACACACAGTAAAAACGGCATTGTAGGCACCTGTAAGGGTGTTTTTCATTACCTCAACGGGGCAAATATCCGTATCGTGTGAGTGTATTTCGTACCAACTTGACGGGCAAAAACCGCAATACAGGGCGTTGTAGGGGCGTTTTTGGTTTTCTCCAATTTTTCAAAATAATGACATTGTACGCGGAAACTTGGGGGCGTGGTCTTGCGAACATAGGGCAAAGGGATTTACACCCCCCTATGGGGTACCCACCGCCGACGCCTCAGGAACAGGCACCGACAGCCCCGTTTTTACGTTTTGCCTTACTTATTCTTTCGCCCTCAGAAAATGGCGGGTACCAACGCCCACCAACGAAAAAATAAAAAAAATATCGGGGTACACGGTGCGGGGTTCGGGTTCCTGTGGTTGGGGGTACCCCCCCCGCCCCTCGCGTGCGTGCGTGTGTATAGATTTTGCAACCTATTGAAATATAGGTTATTACGCGTATTTTCTCCCCACAATAACCCCGACGGGTGCAATAGAGAACACCCCATTAAGACAGTACGACAGCCGACAGGGTGCAATAGAGAACCACCCGTTTTTACACCTGTTCGGCTAAGGTAGTGCAATAGAGAACCCCCCATTATTGCACCGTTCCGCCGACGTCGTGCAATAGAACCGCCGACGTTACACCGTCCCGCCTGTGGTGGTTGTTCCTGTCGTGGTTCCCGTTGAGGTTACAGGCTTGTACGCCAAGCCGTCCCAATACTTACGTAAACTGTCCGCAATCTTGCGTTTGCTTTGTTCGCTGTGCTTTCGTCCTGTGTGCGCCTGTGCTATCTTGTCGCGCTGTTGCTGTGGCATATCGTTACGCCATTGTCTTTTAGCCATAGTATAAAATGTTTATTGTACTTATTTGAAACTATCTATACAGTATAGACAGTATAGACGTTATAGATAGTTTAACCCGTATAGGTTCTATAATAAATATAGTTCAACTTTGAAAAATCACAGGAACGGAAAAAATTATTACGTCTAACTGTTGGGCGGGTATCAGTTCCGACGGGTGGGGCAACTGTTGAGGTTAATACAGTCGGCGCGGTTTGTATTACAAACGCCCATCTTGCTACCTGTCCGCAATCCTCAACCCGTTCGACGTCCGACGCCTGAAATAACGCCCCATTTTGGCACGAAAACCCCCGACGTAATGGCGTAATACCTCAACGGGAATAATAGACTAATACAGGGCTATATACGCGCTATCCTGAGGAACAGGAACCGACGCCGACAATTACGCCGCGTTCGTTCCTTTTCTAAGGTGCGGAAATTACCGACGAAACACCCTATTAGACAGGTGGGGGAAACGGGCGGAAATCGGCGTTTTTTCCTCGTTTCCTGAGGCGTTGAGGTGTTCCCCTTATGCTCATACCTCAACAGGCAAACAACCCCTATTTTTAACCCGTAAAGGGAAAGAAAAAGAAAGATAAAATAGGGGGTTGCGTCAGCAATACACCCCCTATTTATCCTTTTTATAAAGGGTATAAAAAGTATAAAGAAAAAACACCGTTGTAATTTATTGATATTGTGGCGGTTGCGTGGGGGTGTGTCTTACGGATACCCCCATTTTGTCTTACGGATACCCCCATTTTGTCTTATGGATACCCCCATTTTGTCTTTTTATCTATACAGTATAGGCGTTATAGACAGTATAGAAACCTACCGACAATTACGGGCGTTCTATACATAGAAAAAACAGGCACGTTTGCGCCTGTTTCTTTCCGTTATGGCTGTGCCTGTTCGTCGGGTTCCTGTACGGTTTCGTCCTTTCCTTTGGTGTGCATCAGGCTAACCCATTCGTATATTAGTACGCCGTCCTTTCCTTTGCGGGTTGTAAACGTTATCAGCCCGTCCGCCTGTGCCTTTTCGAACATACGTAACAACTGTTTGCGGTTGTTGGTTTTATTCTTGGCAATTTGCCGCCTTATTAGGCGCATATCCTCGTCGGTGGCGTTGTGCATACGTGCCTCGTCAAGTCGGAACGTATAGCCGAAAACCTCGTCTAATAAATCGTCCTCGCGTTTGTGTCCCTTGTTGCCCTTGCTGAGAACCTGTCCGTTAAAGTGGTTTTGCGCCTGTCCTTTGCTTGCTTGTTGTAGTTTCTTGAAATCCGACGCGGCAATCGGTTTTTCGTCCCCTGTCATAGCCTGTGCCGTTACCTCAATAGTTAGTTTGCCTTTCTCGTCCCCGCTAAGTCCTATTTCCTT
This sequence comes from Candidatus Scatosoma sp., assembly GCA_045635025.1. Classification (GTDB taxonomy): domain Bacteria; phylum Bacillota; class Clostridia; order Christensenellales; family Borkfalkiaceae; genus Scatosoma. The sequence continues at coordinate 1,077 of JAZRBK010000173.1, read as the reverse complement.
TAATGCTACTAACTGTATGGCAACGCGTCCCGTTGGTTTCCATACCACCAAATAAAGGTTATGTAGGATTTTAAGGGCGTGTAACAGGTTCTTTTTTTCCTCGTCGTTGGCGTCCCAACCGTAACTAACGTTTGCAAACTCCGAAATAGTGGTATAGAACGTATAACGCCCGTTTTGTGGTTTTAGTTTCTTATCCCTTTGCAACAGGTTTATACCCATAACCGCCTTTTCAACTATTAGCGGGCTAATCATTTTGTCGTAGCCGTGTACCCTCATATAGTCCTCAATATGGGCGGTAATCGGCAATATATCGCGGGCTTTCGCGTCGGGTGCCGTGTATATGTCGCGGGACAATATCAACGCGCTATTATGCCCTATAACGACGGGGGCGGCGTTGTCCCAATCCTCAACGGCTTGTTTTGCCTGTTCCCGTTCCTGTGCGGTGTCCGCCTCTATAAGTTCTATAACCTCTCCCAACATTTCCTCAACCTTACGGCGTACGTTGTTGGTGTATCTTTCCGCGTATTCCTGTGCGGATTTAACGCCGAAATCCTCAACGGTTACGGTTAGTAACTCAGGGGCGTTTATTGCCTGTAACTGTTCCGTTGAGGCTGACAGGGCTAACGACGCCAACGCATAATATACGGTGTACTTTCCGACGTTAGAAAACGCCTCTAAGTTATCAAGCCAATTTATAACCTGTTCGCGTTCCACGCCCTCAAAATCCCGTACGGTAAAAAACTGACGGTTGCGTAAAAACTGCAAACATAACGCCTCAGTCGGGCTATATCGTCCGTCCATAAACGCCGTTTTGGTGTCGGCTGTCGCGCCCTCGTTCCTGAACGCGTCGTTAAACTTGGCGGCTAACTCAACGGCTATTGCGTACTGTTTCATTACGCCAAAGTACAATACGTATTTGTCGGCAAAATACGCCCTGTACGGCTTTATCTTTTTCAGCAATTCCAACATTTGAACAGGGGTTGCCCTGAACGTAAATTGCCCCATAAGTACGCCGCCGTAGTCCTGTGTTACCGCCTCAACGGTTTCGCCGCTTACCCCGTGTTTAGTCAGTAACGC
>JAZRBK010000172.1:0-6359 GCA_045635025.1 Candidatus Scatosoma sp. | reverse complement strand
GTTCAAGTTCAAGCCATGCGCCGCGGTTGGGCATAACGGTGGTAGCGAACATTTCTTTACCCGTCTTATCCTTGCTCGACGAATTATAAACGCCGGGTGAACGAACAAGCTGGGATACGATAACACGTTCCGCACCGTTGATGATGAACGCGCCGTTTTCCGTCATCAAAGGCATATCGCCCATGAACACTTCTTGATCGAGAACTTCGTTCTTGACCTTGTTCACAAGGCGCACCTTCACACGAAGCGGAAGCGCGTACGTAGCATCACGCGTACGACATTCTTTTTCGTCGTACTTAGGTTTGTCGCCAAATCTGTGCTCTAAGAAATAGAGCTCAAAATGGTCGGAGTAGTCGGTAATCGGGGAGAAGTCCTCGAATACCTCGCTAATGCCCTCTTCTATGAAGGCGTTGTAGCTGTCTTTCTGGATTTCAACGAGGTCGGGAATGTCGATTACTTCGTTGATTGAACCGAATTTTCTTCTTTCGGTCTTGCCGTACTTGGAAATAGGTAAATCCATACTGTTAAAAATAGCTCCTTAAATATTTTTTAGCGATTCACCGAGTATATCTTTTCATCGATAAAAATCGAATTTTTACTTGTTTTTGATTTTTGTTCCGCTCTGCGCTTTACTTTTCCGCGCGAACGCGTTATAATATATAGTATAGAGCTCGCTTCGTAGCGCTTGGAACACCGCAAAATACAGCGTTTTTCCTTGCCGTTTTTCCTACGAAAGAGCGCACCGAGCGACATTATACCATCATAGCATAATGATACATTATCCAATTATACCGCTCGATAAAAAAGTTGTCAAGCATTTTTGCACCGCATTTTCGGATTTTTTGAAAAATATTCCGCAAATTAAAAAAAATATCCACAGGACTTTTTATGAGAATTGATAAGTTTTTGAAAGTATCGCGTATCTTAAAACGGCGCACCGTCGCCCAAGAAGCTTGCACCGAAAGCAAGGTGCTCGTCAACGGCAAACCCGCCAAACCCTCCACAGCCGTAAAGGTGGGCGACGAGGTAGAAGTGCTCTATGCCGCTGGGAGCTTAAAGTTTCGCGTGCTCCTCATCAAGGAAACGGTAAAAAAAGAAGAGGCGGCAAGCCTCTACGAGGTAATTTTATGAAATACAGTGTCGGCGTTATTCTCTGCGCGGCGGGCAAAGGCACGCGCACGGGCTTTGCGCAAAATAAATTGCTCATTCCCTTGAACGGCTCTGCTTGCGCCTTGGAAAAGGCGATTGAAGCGTTCGATTTCCCCGCCATTGACGAGATTATCGTTACCGCATCGGAAGAGGATTTTGACAAAATCGAGGCGGTTTGCGCTTGTTACGAGCGGACGAGGGTCATGCTCGGCGGCGAAACGCGCACGCAATCGGTCTATAACGCCTTACGGGAAGCGAAATCAGATATTATACTTATCCACGACGGCGCAAGACCTTTCGTCAAGCGGGCAAGCATTGAAAGCTGTATCGAAAGCGTGAAAACGTACGGGAGCGGCGTTTGCGCTATCCCCTGCACGGACACCGTCGCTATCGCCCGTCAAGACGAAATTGAAAGCGTGCCCGACAGAAAAACTTTATACGCCGTGCAAACCCCGCAAGGCTTTTTCCGCGAAGAACTCCTTTCCGCCTATCGGCAAGCCCTGCAAACGGAAGAAACGTTCACGGACGATTCTTCGGTATTTGCGCGCTATTGCAATGCGCCCCGCCTTTGCGCGGGCGCGCGCGATAATATAAAATTGACGTACGCGGAGGATTTTCTCCCGCCCGTTCGGCAAGGATTCGGCGTGGATACGCACGCCTTTGGAAAGGCGCAAGATTATATTATGCTCGCGGGCGTAAAAATCCCTGCAAAGAGCGGTCTTATCGCGCATAGCGACGGCGACGTAGCCGTTCACGCCCTTATGGACGCGCTATTGTCGGCGGCGGGACTTAAAGATATCGGTTATTATTTCCCCGACACCGACGAAAAATGGAAAAACGCAGACTCTATGAAAATGTTGGACGACGTGGTGGCGTTGCTTGCAAAGTCGGGCTTTGCACCGAACAACGTTTCTATCGCCATTCAAGCGGAAACGCCCCGTCTTGCCCCCCATATCGACGAGATGAAAACCCGCCTCGCCAAAAGCTTATTCCTCGACCCAAGCAACGTGGGCATTACCGCGGGCACGAACGAGGGGTTGGGCTACGTGGGCGAAGGCAAGGGCATAACCGTATACGCCGTAGCCACGATTCAACGAAAACTCTAACGGCGGATTTTCGAGCCTACCGTTAAACGAAAAGCGTAAGAGCGTATTTACGCAACCGAAAAAGTAAACGCAAACGTACTTAAACGCATACCTGCCCCGTCCATAACGGACGGGGCAGGTGTGTTTTATCGTTCACGTATAAGCGTTTCGTTTGTTTTTAGATTACAATAAAGATTTCAAAAGTTCTTCGTAAAACTGCGAGGCAAGATATGCGGGTGGAACGTCGAAAATCGTCTTACAACCGCGCGCGCCCTCTTGATAAAGCCTGTGCGCCGCTCTTGCGTATGCGACAAGGACGGAAGAGGTAAACTCGGCGTTGGAATCGAGCTTTATGGAATACTCGATTAAATGCTTGTGTTCTCCGTTTAAGCCCGTAACACCGCTACGGATAACTCTACCGCCGTGCGGAAGTCCCGCATGTTTTTCGTTCAATTCCTCTTGCGAGATAAAATGTACCGTCGTATTATACTCGTCGAAATAATGGGGCATCGTCTTGATTTCCCGTTCGATTCGCTCTTTATCCGCGCCCTCTTTTGCCACCACGAAACACTCTCTTTCGTGCTTTTCCCTCGTAGAAAGCGTAGGATTTTCCCCGCGGCGCACCGCTTCGAGCGCCGCCGCTACGGGAATGGTATACTGTTTCGCATCGAGCACGCCCTCAATTCTCCGAATAGCGTCCGAATGGCCTTGGCTCACGCCTTTGCCCCAGAACGTATACGTTTCACCCTGCGGTAAAATCGCGTTCGCGTATAAGCGGTTCAAAGAGAACGTACCAGGGTCCCAACCGATAGAAATCATCGCGATACGCCCCGACTTTTTCGCGGCTTCGTCCACGTTTTTGAAATGTTCAGGGATTTTCGCGTGGGTGTCGAAACTGTCCACGACGTTGAAATATTGCGCAAGGTTGGGCGTTTGCTTGGGTAAATCCGTCGAGCTCCCTCCGCAAAGTATCATCACGTCGATTTTATCCGTCATATTTTTTATCTCGTCCACGTGATATACGGGAACGCCCGTAAGCGTTTTCACCGTTTCGGGTGCGCGGCGGGTAAATACCGCTACCGCCGTCATATCCGCGCTTTGTCTTACGGCGAGCTCTACCCCCCGCCCAAGATTTCCGTAACCGTAAATACCGATACGAATACTCATTTTCTCTACCTCTTTTTCGTCTTTTCGCTTTTTATTATAGCATATACGCGCGCGTTTTTCAAGCTTTGATAGGATAAAATCTACGCAATTTTTTCACAATTTTTTATACGCGTTATGCAAAACGCTTATACAAGAACTTGTAAAGAATGAAAAAACGGCTCGACGCCTATCTTCGGGCGTTCGAGCCGTTATCCTATCTTCTTAAAACCATTCCTCGCAAATATCGGGTACACGCTCGAAATCCGTTCTACGCTGAGAAATCAACCACTCGACGAGTTCGGTATTTCCGTACGCTTCGTCAATCCCGTCGTTATGCTCGAAGCCAACCAATACGTCAAAGCGTACGTTTCCGCCTGCGTTTTTGAGTGCGTTAACCATAAGCTCGGTACACACCATAGGAACAGCGGTATCCTTATCCCCGTGCAAGGTGTATACGGGCGTTTTCACGAGCGCACCTGCGCGCCAACTCATCCCCCCGCCTGCCACAGGTCCAATCGCCGCAAAGAAATTACGGTAGGTAAGCGCCGTCATCCAAGTTCCATAACCGCCCATACTCGACCCCGTGAGCGAGATACGGTCCTTTTGAACGCCGTACTCTTCCACTACCTCGTCGATAAGTGCTTTAAGCTTTTTCACGTAATTATCCCAAACGCCGTCTGCGGGACATTGCGGACAAAGCACGATTGCCTCATACTCTCTACCCTCTTCCAAAAACATAGGAAGCGCGTGTCTATAAAGGTGTTCTACCTTTTTCCCACGCTCCCCCGCGCCGTGCAAATACACGAGCAAGGGAAGAGAGGAAAGCTCCGTTTCGCTCTTATTAGCGGGCGTGTAAAGAATATAGTTAAGTTCCGTTTCGCCTGCGGGCGTAACAATCTTTTTCTGCATCATAACTTAGCCAAATGCTCCTTAACGATTTTCGTTAGCGATTATCCGCACAATTCCTTAGCAATTAGAACATTTCCACGTACGCGTCGCGTTCTGCACCGACGGATACGTATTTGATTTTGCAATCGCAAGCCTTTTCAATGTACGCGATATAATCGAGGGCTTCTTTGGGTAAATCTTCCTTTTTACGGCATTTGGAAATGTCGCAATTCCAGCCTTTCACGCTCGTGAACACGGGTTTACAATCGTCCAAAACGTCGATGAACGGGAACTCGTGAATGATTTTACCGTTCAATTCGTACGCTTCACAAATCTCAATTTCTTCGTAATCGGAAAGGACGTCCATTTTCGTGAGCGCGATTTCCTTTGCACCTTGGCAACGGATACCGTAACGGGAAGCCACGACGTCGAACGGACCTACTCTTCTCGGTCTGCCCGTAGCCGCGCCGTATTCGCCGCCCAAATCACGAAGTCTTTTCGCCTTTTCATCGAAATATTCCGCCGTGAACGGACCTTCGCCTACACAGGTGGAATACGCTTTCATAATACCGACGGAGTTGTCGAGTTGGAGCTGAGGCACGCCCGCACCGATAGGCGCGTACGCCGCTATCGTCGAGGAGGAAGAGGTGTAGGGATGAATACCGAAATCGATGTCGCGCATAGCGCCGAGCTGTGCTTCGAACATAATATTTTTCCCTTGCGCGTTCGCTTCCGTCAAATACATACCCACGTCGCATACGAACGGAGCAAGCTGTTTGCCGTATTCTTCAAAATACGCGATAATTTCTTCCGTTTTTACCGCGTCCGCCTTATAACCGCCGACAACCGTGAGATTTTTCCATTCCACGATGTCCGCAACGCGCGCATAGAGTTTTTCCGTATTCAAAAGCTCGCCCATACGGAACGCTTTTTTATAGTATTTATCCGCGTAAACGGGCGCGATACCGCGGCGGGTAGAACCGAATTTCTTGCCTGCAAGACGGTCCTCTTCCAAACAGTCTTGAAGCACGTTATACGGCATCGTAATCACCGCTCTATCCGAGATTTTAAGATTGTCGGGTGTAATTTTAATCCCTGCCTCGCGAAGTTTTGCAATTTCGCCGCAAAGGTGTTTAATGTCGATAACCATACCGACGCCCATTACGTTGACGACCTCTTCACGTAAAATCCCCGAGGGCAAGAGGTTCAAAATGAACTTCCCACGCTCGTTGATAACGGTGTGTCCTGCGTTGTTACCGCCCTGATAACGGCAAACGACGTCAAAGTTTTGCGAAAGCAAGTCTACCATTCTGCCCTTGCCTTCGTCGCCCCAGTTGATACCGCAAATCGATGTAAGCATAAATCTTTCTCCTTTTGCCTTTTTCGAGCGTTTTCGCTGTCGAGAAAACGCGAAAAAAGCGGGCTTTTCAACGGATTTAGCAAAAGTTCCCGTCAAGAACGCCCTTTTTTACATTTTTTAACGGATATATTATATCGTATTTTCGTTAAATTGTCAACACAAAAAAGGCGTTTGAAAACTTTTTCGATATTTTTTTCTTTTCCTTATTGACAAACCTAAAAAAAAGCGGTATTATAATATAGAAGAGTACGATATATCAAAACAGGCGTAAGGTTACGCCGAACAAGGAGGAGAATATGTATTGTAGAGAATGCGGACAAAAGCTGACGTTACGCTTTTGTGAAAACGAGGGATTAGTTCCCTATTGCGGAAAGTGCGAGTCGTATATGTTCCCGCAATTTCCCGTAGCCGTGTCTATGGTAGTAACCAACCGCGCGCAGGACAAAATCCTGCTCGCTAAGCACGTCGAGGACGACGATTTTATCCTGTTTGCAGGTTACGTGAAAAAAGGCGAGAACGCCGAAAAGACAATTCCCAGAGAAATTAAAGAAGAACTTGGGCTCGACGTCGTAAAGGCGAAGTATATGTCCTCGCGTTATCACGCGAAAAAGGAACTTTTAATGCTTAACTTTATCGTCATCGTCGAGGATAACAAACCGATTAAACTCAAAGAGGACGAGGTTTCCGAAGCGCGTTGGTGCACGGCAGACGAGGCGCTCCGTTTAATTCGC
>JAZRBK010000171.1:0-4993 GCA_045635025.1 Candidatus Scatosoma sp. | reverse complement strand
CATCGAAGAATACGAAACGGAAGCGAGAGACACCAAGCTTGGTCCTGAAGAAATTACGAGAGATATCCCCAACGTCGGCGACGACGCGTTGAAGGATCTCGATGAAGACGGTATCATCCGTATCGGTGCGGAAATCCAAAGCGGCGATATCCTCGTTGGTAAGGTTTCCCCTAAGGGCGAAGCAGAGCTTACGCCTGAAGAAAGATTGCTCCGCGCAATTTTCGGCGAAAAGTCGAGAGAAGTGCGTGATACTTCCTTGAAAGTTCCTCACGGTGAAGGCGGCGTTGTTGTAGACGTTAAGGTATTCACGAGAGAAAACAAGGACGAATTAGAACCTGGCGTTAACAAGCTTGTACGCGTATACATCGCGCAGAAGCGTAAGATCCAGGTCGGCGATAAGATGGCAGGTCGTCACGGTAACAAGGGCGTTATCTCCCGCGTGCTTTCGCAAGCGGATATGCCTTTCCTTGCAGACGGTACGCCTCTTCAAATCTTGCTTAACCCCCTCGGCGTTCCTTCGCGTATGAACATCGGTCAGGTATTGGAAGTGCACTTGGGTTACGTATGTAAACAGCTCGGCTGGAAGATTGCGACGCCCGTATTCGACGGCGCAACCGAGAAGGATTTGGAAGTTATGTTCCGCGAGAACAACCTCCTCAATCCCGACGGCAAGGTTGACGGTAAGTTCCAAGTGTTCGACGGCAGAACGGGCGAACCGTTTGAAAACCGCGTAACTATCGGCGTGCAATATATGATTAAACTTATTCACCTCGTTGACGATAAGATTCACGCGCGTGCTATCGGTCCTTACTCGCTCGTTACGCAACAGCCGCTCGGCGGTAAGGCGCAGTTCGGCGGCCAACGTTTCGGTGAAATGGAAGTTTGGGCGCTCGAAGCATACGGCGCGGCACATATTTTGCAGGAAATCTTGACGGTTAAATCGGACGACGTGGTTGGGCGTGTAAAGACGTACGAATCCATCGTTCGCGGCGAAAATATCTCCGAACCGGGGATTCCCGAAGCGTTCAAAGTCTTGCTCAAAGAATTGCAGAGTTTGGCGCTCGACGTGAAAGTGCTCACGGAAAGCGGCGACGAGCTCGTTATTCGCGAGTTTGAGGACGAAGAGGAGAACGCTGACAACGAAGCAAGCCGCAAGGATAGCTTGAAAGACGAAGAACTTGAAGAAATCGACTTCAACGTGGACGATGAGGACGAGGACGAAGACGACTTCGACGTTAAGTCTATCTTTGAGGAAGAGGACGACGAGGACGGGTTTACCTCCGAGTCGGATGAGGAAGAGTTTGAGGACGATTTGGACGATGAGGACGATTTCGGTTTCGGCAAGCTTTTCGGGGACGACGATGACGACGATTCGTTGTTCGATGACGAAGAATAAGGAGAATTACTATGTACGAATTAAACGATTTCAATTCAATTCAAATCAGCATTGCCTCTCCTGAAAAAATTAGAGAGTGGTCGTACGGCGAGGTTACCAAGCCCGAAACGATTAACTACCGCACCCAAAAACCCGAAAAAGACGGTCTTTTCTGCGAAAAGATTTTCGGGCCGATGAAGGATTGGGAATGTCATTGCGGTAAATATAAAAGAGTGAAATATAAAGGACACGTATGTGAAAAGTGCGGCGTAGAAATTACCCGCACGAAAGTGCGCCGTGAAAGAATGGGGCATATCGAGCTCGCCGCTCCCGTTTCGCATATCTGGTATTTCAAGGGCGTACCCTCCAAAATCGGTTTGCTCCTGAATATGGGTCCGAAACAGCTTGAACAGGTTATCTACTTCGCTTCCTACGTAGTACTCAACCCCGGCAGCGTGGAAGAGCTTGAATACAAGCAGGTTATCACGGATAAACAACTCCGTGAAATCGAGGAAAAATACGGCGATTCGTCCGTAACCGGTTTGAAAGTCGGTATGGGTGCAGAGTCCATTCGCGAACTTTTAATGGCGGTAGACCTCGAAAAAGAAAGTGCGGAATGTAAAAAAGCGTTGGAGGACGGCGCGAACAGCGCGAAAGGTCCTGGACAAAAGGCTATCAAGGCGATTAAGCGTTTGGAAGTTATCGAATCGTTCAGAAAGAGCGGCAACCGCCCTGAATGGATGATTTTGACGGTACTTCCCGTTATTCCGCCCGATATCCGTCCGATGGTACAGCTCGACGGCGGCAGATTTGCTACGTCCGACTTGAACGATTTGTACCGCCGCGTTATCAACAGAAACAACCGTTTGAAGAAGATGATGGAAATCGGTGCGCCCGATATGATTATCAAGAACGAAAAGCGTATGCTCCAAGAAGCGGTAGACGCGCTCGTGGATAACGGCAGAAGAGGTAAAGCTCTTTCCGGTCCGTCCAACAGAGATTTGAAATCGCTTTCCGCTATGCTTAGAGGTAAGCAAGGCCGTTTCCGTCAAAACCTTTTGGGTAAACGTGTAGACTATTCCGGCCGTTCGGTTATCGTCGTCGGCCCTGAACTGAAAATCTATCAATGCGGTTTGCCTAAGGAAATGGCTATCGAGCTTTTCAAACCGTTCATTATGAAGCGTTTGGTGGAGAGCGGTCAATGCCACAACATCAAGACGGCGAAGCGTGCCGTGGAAAAGGCAAAGGATATGGTTTGGAACGTCTTAGAGGACGTTATCAAAGACCACCCCGTTCTTTTGAACCGTGCGCCTACGTTGCACCGTTTGTCCATTCAAGCGTTCGAACCCGTGCTTATCGAGGGCAGAGCGATTAAGATTTCCCCGCTCGTTTGCGGTCCGTTCAACGCGGACTTCGACGGCGACCAAATGGCTGTGCACCTTCCTTTGAGCGTAGAAGCGCAAGCGGAAGCGAGATTCTTGATGCTTTCTGCGAACAATATTTTGAAGCTTGCGGACGGTAAGTCTGTAATGTCCCCGACGCAAGATATGATTATCGGTGCTTACTGTCTTACCATTAAGCGCCGCGAAGAGGGCAAGAAATACGACGAGCAAGGCAGACCTTGCGAGGACGGCGAAGAATACGTTGCGCCTATCTATTCGTCTGAGAACGAAGCGATTTTGGCGTACCAAAACAAGCTCGCCCACGAGCAAGACGAAATGTATCTCAAACGCGTCGTCGAGCTCCCCGAGGGTATGTTCGAAGATTTGCCGTTGCCGTATAAGTGCCCCGTAGAGAACAAAGAGGGCGAAACCCCGATTAAGAGCGCGGAAGTGCGTCGCAACGAAAAGACGGGTAAATTGGAAGTTTCGGGTATCATCAAGACGACGATTGGTAGACTTATCTACAACGAAGGACTTCCCCAAGACCTCGGCTTTGTAAAACGTAACACGCCCGAATCGTTCTTGCGTTTAGAACTCGACACCGAGTTCATCGGCAACGCGAGAGCTATCGGCAAAAAGCACCTTTCCCGTATCGTCGAGGCATCGTTCAGAACGGGTAAAGCGCCTAAGGCTTCTTACGTGCTTGACGCGATGAAGGAAAGAGGTTATAAATATTCCACGCTCGCGGCGTTAACGACGTCGGTATTCGATATGAAGATTCCCGCGGAAAAGCAGGAAATTATCGACAACGCGGAAAAGGAAGTTTCCAAGATTGCGAAGAAGTACGCCCGCGGTCTTTTGAACGAGGAAGAACGTTACAGCGCGGTTATCGCGCAATGGGACGCGGCAACGGATAAGGTTGCAGGACTCTTGAAAAAACAAGGCGAAGAGGATAAGTTCAATCCCATTTGGATGATGGCAGACTCGGGTGCGCGTGGTTCTATCGACCAAATTAAGCAGCTCGCAGGTATGCGTGGTCTAATGGTTAACCCGCAAGGTAAAAAGATTGAAGTTCCCGTTAAATCGTGTTTCAGAAACGGCTTGTCCGTTCTTGAATACTTCATTTCCTCGCACGGCGGCCGTAAAGGTTTGACCGATACCGCTTTGAAAACGGCGGACTCCGGTTACTTGACCCGTCGTCTTGTAGACGTATCCCACGAAATTATCGTTCGCGAAGACGATTGCTGCGCGGGCAGAAAACCGCAAGGCATGAAAGTGAAAGCGATTTACGACGTAGTCGGTAAGGAAATCGAAGGCTTGAAATCGCGTATTTTGGGTAGATTCTCCGCTGAGGACGTTATCAACCCCGCTACGGGCGAGATTATCGTGCCGATGAATACGTTCATCGACGAAAAGGAAGCAAAAGCAATCTGCGACGCAGGTTTGACGGAAGTTTCCATTCGCAGTATCTTCGGTTGCTCGTCGAGATTCGGCGTTTGCGCGAAGTGCTACGGTAAGAATATGGCGACGACGCTTCCCGTACAGGTAGGCGAAGCAGTCGGTACGATTGCGGCGCAATCCATCGGTGAACCTGGTACGCAGCTTACGATGCGTACGTTCCACACGGGCGGTATCGCGGCTACGGGGGACATCACGCAAGGTCTTCCCCGTGTCGAAGAATTGTGCGAAGTCAGAAAACCGAAAGGCTGTGCGACGATTTGCGAAGTGGACGGTATCGTTTCTATCGACGATTCGGACGGCTCGAAGCATATCAAGATTTGCGACGAATCTGGCGAAGTGAAGAAAGAATACACCCTTCCGTTCAACGCGGAAATCAAGGTTAAGGACGGCGATAAGGTAACGCCCGGCGTGCTCTTGAACGCAGGTAGCGTATATCCCCAAGACATTCTCCGTATCCAAGGCGTCAAGGGCGTACAGGATTATATCCTTGAACAGGTACAATCGGTATACCGTTCGCAAGGGGTTGAAATCAACGATAAACACGTTGAAATCATCGTTCGTCAAATGCTCAAAAAGGTACGCGTAGAAAACGCAGGCGACACCAACTTGCTCCCTGGCGAACTTGTGGATATGGTTACTTTCCAAGACGAAAGCGCAAAGGCAATGGCAAACGGCGGCAGACCCGCACTTGCAAAGCGTGTATTGCTTGGTATCACCAAGGCAGCGCTTGCAACCGACAGCTTCTTGTCCGCGGCTTCCTTCCAAGAAACGTCCA
>JAZRBK010000170.1:0-1729 GCA_045635025.1 Candidatus Scatosoma sp. | reverse complement strand
AAATACCCAAAAGACCTTCCTTTGCCGCCATATTTGCGTAGTAGCCCGACGCGCCGAAGTGACAGCTATTTCTAACGCCGACGTACGCAACGCCCGTTTCTTTTGCTTTCTTTATTGCAAGCTCCATCGCTTTACAAGCGGATACCATGCCCACCGCTTTGTTGCCGTCAATAATCGCATAGGAAAGTCCCTCGCATACGATAGAAGGCTCTGCCTGCGCGTCCAAACCGCCAGCCTGCATTTTCTCTATGTACTGACACAAGTTTTTCGTACCGTGTGTAACGACACCGAATACATCGGTTGCCACCAATACTTCCGCAATCGTTTCCGCATTTTGTTTGCTAACGCCTACTTTTTCTAATGCCTTTACTGAAAATTCTTTTAATTCGTTGATTTTAACCTTTTTCATGATTGTATCCTTACTCCAATTCAAATACTTTTTCTAATTTTGGTTGCGCGCCTGTGTCCTTGTCCATTTCCATAATGAGTATATCTTTCATATATTCATTCCATCTATCGACAACAGGGCTTTCTTTTTGCACTTTGGCTGCGTATTCGATACCTTTTTCACACTCATAATAGCCAAACAGCTCGTCGTTGTGAAACCATATCGTATAGTTCTTTATCCCCGCTTCCTTTAAGACCGACTTCATCTCCGGCCAAATAGTATCGTGGCGTTTTATATATTCCGCTTTCTTACCGTTTACTATTTTCGCTCTCCATGCGTACTTTTCCATTTCTCACTCCATTATCAATATAATCCTCAAATCCAAAGCGGAAACGTTTTCTTGCGCGTGTACTCCGCAACCCAAGTCCCAAAGAGGTAAAGACGTGTTATGCGTTTTCAATGCCGATGACAACTCAACGCCTTTTTCTTTTCCTTCCGCTACCGTATATCCGTCCACAATCGCGCCCGCCAAACATTTTGGTACGCCCTCTACGTTCAATCCGCCCGGTCCGTCCGTACCGTCCGTATCCACCGCGCCGATAACAATCTTCTTACTGCCCGCAATTTTCAACGCGCTTTGAATACAGTATTCTTGATTGCGTCCGCCGATACCTTTTTCTTTTCCAACGGTTACTACGTTTTCGCCCGAAGACATCAATACGATGGGAGCAGTAAACGGTTCGTTCATTCTCTCCACGTTCAACGCTATCGACGAAGCTACCGATCCCGCATCTTTCGCTTCCGCGCAAGTATATTCGGATAAACACAAACAGGTATAACCCAACTCCTTTGCCTTTGCTTTTACAGCAGGATAGATGGTAGCGTCTTTATAAATCAACCCAAAAAATCTTTGGTTGAACGATTCAAATTCTTCTATCGTTACGTTTTCCGTTTCTTTCGTACCTGCAAGCAAGTGTTTTTTAATGGAGTTAGGAGTCTTTTCCCAGGCGTCGTGCTTTTGAATAATATCTATACAGTCTTGATAGGTAGAACCCGTTGCCAACGTCGGTAAAAAGGTGTTTTTCGATAAAAACTCGAAATAACTAAACCGTTCCACGGGCGTGTCCTTTTTAGACGGGTCTGCCGTCGTTACGTGGATTACCGTTGCGCCCGTTTTATACAACGCTCTCGAAATTCTACCGCCCTTAAACCTATCGATATGCGTTCGGATAGGATTCAAATCGCTCGTCTGAACACCCTTTTCAATTTGCATTAAATAGGTAAAATCCGAAACCTCCTGAATAGATATATCGCCCGCAGGGTAGGTCATTAGAGAACCTA
>JAZRBK010000169.1:0-2039 GCA_045635025.1 Candidatus Scatosoma sp. | reverse complement strand
GCCCTTGCAATATAAGAGTATTCGGGTTGACTTGTAATGATTATAATTTTAACGCTTGGAAAGTTCTTTTTTACTCTTTCGGCAGCGTCAATGCCGTTTGCGTTCATTGCCGTACAAACGTCCATTAAAATCAAGTCGATTTTATGCTTGCAAAGATAGGCTTCGGTCATTAAAGCAGAAGTGATTGCCCCTTCAAACGCATAGCGTTCGCTTTTTTCTATGAACATTTCGATAAGTTGGCGTGCAAGTGGATCGTCTTCGACGAGTAAAACGTTTAATTTTTCCATTCTTCTACACTCCTTTCCTTTGGTAAGGTAATCGTAAGTGAAAATTTAGGCTTTGCCTTAACTTCCATTTTTCCTTCAAGCCGATTCGTGCGATGGCGTAGAGAAGATAAACCACCGCCTTCTACAATTTCGCTAGTAGGCAAATCGCCGTCGTTTTCATAGGTTGCCGATATTTCGCTATCCGTCTGCGTTATCGTAATGAATAGCGTGTTCGCATTTGCGTGGCGCACACCGTTCACAAGGCACTCTGCGCCCGCCATTACGAGCAGTCCGTTTTGCTTTTTGTCTTCGGGGAAGTCGCCTATAATTTGCACTTTTACGCCCGACGCTTCCGCCGATTCTAAAAAGGCTGAAAGAGGCGTTTCTTCGTGAGTAATTTCCGATTCACGGGTAAGCATTGCCACGTTCTTTTTCCAAATATCTACGGGAAGTGATAGGTTGCCCGTTTGGTCGAGCAAATATCTTCTCGTAATTAAAAGCGCTTGCCCAAGTTCACGGTGGATATTTGCTTTTACGTCGATACGTTCTTTCGTCCTTGTGAGCGAATCCACTTTTTCACCGTATTCACGCAGTCTTGCGTTGATAGCGGAAAGTTCTACGTTTTTGAGTTTTAATTCGGCATTAACATTGGATAAATCGGTAGTATTTGCGCCTACGAGTTGTATAACGCCGTCAAGCCTGGTGCGAGAAAAAGTCCAAACTTTTCCGTCTTTTAGACGGAACGACGGGTGTTCGCCACGTTCAAGACGTTCGATTTCGGGTAAAACTTCTCCGCTTGAAAGTATTTCCCAAAAGAGTTTTGCATTTTGCAAATCCCTACCTACGATTTTGTGGCAAAGTTCGTTCATTGAGTAGTTTACAAGGATAATTTTGCCGTTTTCTTGATAGAAACAAAGCCCCGTAGGGAGTTTGTCAAGACTTTCTTTTATAGACGAACGAGATGGTTGAACCTTGCGTTCGTTCATTTCTTTTACGAAGGCAAATATCGTATAAGCAACACAAAGAATAAGCAATGAAATACTAACGATAATAGGTATTTCGCACACCCACTTTATCGCATAAGGCATATCACGAGAGAACTTTACAATTCTTGCTTCGGTTGCATAAAAGACTACGAAAATGAAAGATATAATCGTGCAAATGGGTAGCAATATTTTAGGTAAAAGTTTTTTTCTTTTTGCGACGATAATAAACACCGTCAAAGAAAGGCAACTAGCAACGAACAGCGCCGTCATAAACGTCGTTTTGGCGATAACGGGCAAATCAAAATAATTCATCATTTTCCGTTACCCCCTAAAACAAAATCAACGTACACGTCGCCATCTTCCACCTCGACAGAAAGTTGTCCGTTAGCCGAAATGTTTTCAAGAACGTTTTGGTTAAAATCTTCCTTTACGCCAAGAGATAAAGAGAGTTTTAATCCTTTATCTGTTTTGGTAAAGCGAACGAATATCGCCGTGAGATTATCAAGCGTTTTTTCTACAACGGTTTGGTAAAGGTCATAAATTTTTAAGGCGTTATCAATAGAAATATTGCTATTGCCGTTCGCGACAAGAGAAACTTCTATACCAAGTAATTTTAAGTTGTCTAACGATTCACGTAAAGCATTTTCTATTTCTTTAACGGAAACGTCGCCGTTTTCATTGCCGAGCAAAAGTAGATTTCCACGTCTTTTTACATACGTGCCGATAACTGCCACACGGGCAAGATTTTCCTTTGTGTTTTCGCCTTTTTCTATTTTATCTAAAAGAC
>JAZRBK010000168.1:0-3204 GCA_045635025.1 Candidatus Scatosoma sp. | reverse complement strand
TGACGGTAGCGGCAGGTCCCGAACAAATGCGTTTGAATTATACGTATAGTGGTACGGCGGACAATCTTATCATGCTTGACTCCGATAATAATATTATCTTTAACAGCGACGGTACGCCTAAGACGGAGAGTATGTTGATTAAAGATAGCAATGCGTATAATCTTTCCCGTCAAGCGAACAGATACTACGGTATGGAGTTTATGGATAGATTCCTTAGCGATGAGGATAACTTTAACAAGGCGGACGCTATTAATAAGACCGTTTTGCATACCGATAACCAAGAAAACTTTATTAAAAACGAAAGCGCAATGCTTGCAGACGGCGGTTGGTGGCAAGCGGAAGCAATCGGTGTATTCCAAAATATGGAAAGAGATGACGCCAAATATTCGCAAGACGCGCGTAAGTTCGGTTGGTTGCCTTTGCCTCAGCCCACGAAAGCAGAAGCGGCAAAGATTGCAAACGGTACGAAAAAATCCGCGTATAGCGATTATCTTTGTGCGGTAGCTTGCGTTTCCGCAGGGTTGTCTACGGGTGTAAAGGACGCGGCGTTTGCGTTATTGCAATATATGTATTCGGATGAAGGACTTGCAAACTTTACCTATACGACGGGTACGACGATTGGCGTGGATTATTTGGATACGTTAGATGAGAATAAGTTGAATTATTACGAAAAAACCCTCATTAACTACATTAAAAAATCTGAAACTGTACACGAATATTCCAGCAACGATTTGTATCGTGTAAACTTTGCAAAACTTGTTCCGCCCAAAGCATACAGCAACGGTAGATACGATAGCGTTTGGACGGGTATTTATCAATCCAAAGTGTCTGCGGCGGATTATTTCAAGGGACATCAAAATCTTTATAAGAGTATTGCGTGGGGAAATTAATTTATGAAAAAAACGGGATTAAGTCGTGCTCAGCTTAAAGATAAATTGATTTATGCTGCACTAATCGCGATTCCATCTTTACAGTTTATAATCTTTTACATAAGTGTTAATATTAACTCTTTTTCACTTGCGTTTAAGGTGTTTGACGTAAAAGGGATTGACTATACTTGGGGATTCGATAATTTTACGCATTGGTTTCAAGGCGGGTTGGAAAGCGCAAGGCTCAAAGCCGCACTTTGGGTATCCATAAAATCTTACTTGCTTACCTTTGTTATCAGCGTGCCTTTGGGGTTATTCTTCTCGTATTATATGTTCAAGAAAATGCCCTTGGCAGGTGTGTTCCGTACGCTGCTGTTCGTGCCCTCCATTTTGTCGGCGGCTACGTTGGCGGTTATTTTCCAACAAATTACGGACGGCGTTATCGGTAGCGAAGACGGCTTTGGTTTGAAATTATTCGGAGAAGCTAGGTCGTTTTGGAATTTGGAGCACGGCTACTCTTCCTTAATGTTTTTCTGTATCTTTTTTAGCTTCGGGACAAACGTTCTTATGTATACAAACAAAATGAACGGCATCGCCCCCGAAATTATCGAGGCTGGACGTTTGGACGGCGCAAACGGTATTAAGGAGTTTTGGTATATCGTGTTGCCGCAAACGTTCCCCATTATTAAGGTCTTTTTGATAACTGGTTTCGCGGCTATCTTTACCAACCAATACAATTATCATATTTTACTGTCGCAATCGCAAGATTGGTCCTCTATGCCGCTCGGCTTCCTTTTGTGGAACGGCGTGGCAGGGGCAAAAGGCAGTACGGTCGGTATGGGTATTTATGCATCGCTCGGTTTGATGATTACCTTTATCATTGCTCCTTTAACGTTCCTGCTTAGAGGCGTAATGAACAAAGTCGGTTGGAAAGAAGAATAAGGGGGTGGAAAAATGAGTACTCAATCTACAAGACGTGATAAGTTTTCGCCCCTTACCGTTGTAATGCTCTTTTTATTGGCGTTATATTCTATCGTGCTGCTCTCGTTACTTCTGTGGGCGCTTATGCAGGTGTTTAAGCACCCTACCGATTTCAAAAACGACCCGATTTGGTTCCCCGCATTCAGTAAGTTTACGTTCGTCAACTTTCAGGCGATTATTAAATATTCCCAAGGCACGGTACGCGGGATACAGTTCGGCGGGGTAGCAAATCTTTATTTGAATTCCATTATCTTCGCCCTTGGCGGCGCGCTCGTAAACGTTTCGGTTACCTGTTTGACGGCATACTTGGTGGCTCGGTACGACTTCTTGTACTCGAAAATTATTTACGCTATCGTCATTTTGGTTATGGTTATCCCCATTGTTGGGGCGCAGGCTTCGGAAATCGTTATGCTCAATAAGCTTAATCTTTACGATAAACGGTTTACGTTCGTAGCGTTGAAAGCGAGTTTCGTCGGGATTTATTTCTTGGTGTTTTACGAGACGTTTAAGGGAATCCCTAAATCGTATAGCGAAGCGGCTATGATGGACGGCGCGGGTTTTATCGGCATTATGGTAAAAATATGTTTCCCGCTTGCTATCAACGTATTTACGACCATTCTTTTGATTACGTTCGTGCAATATTGGAATGATTATCAGTTGGCGTATTTGTATATGCCCCATTATCCTACTTTGTCGTATTATCTGTTCATTATCAATCAAACGAACGGCGGCGACAGAGTTACCGTTAACGGGGAAACATTCTATATGGGCAGACAAGGTGTGAAAATGGCGGCGGTTATGTTGACAATGTTGCCGATTTTAGTGCTGTTTTTGAGTTTGCACGAAAAACTGATGAGCAACGTTTCTATCGGAGGCATAAAAGGATAGAACTTTGTCAGGGAAAGGAGAAAAAAGATGAAAAAAATAAAAAAGAGAGTATGGATTGCTTCGCTTTTAGCCGCTTTGTCCGTAACGGCGGTGGCAGGAGCAATAACAGTTGCAAACGAAAATACGCTTGTTACGACTGCCGCAAGTTGGCAGTTTAACAGGCCGATGGATAATACCTATTTGTACGGAACTTCGTTTCGAGTTCCCAAGGCAACGGTCGAGGTAAACGGTGAGAACGTATCCGCTACGTCTACCGTTGTATATCCCGACGGTACGGCTACCAATGCGACGAATATTCCGCTCAATCAGGCGGGACAATATACCATTAATTACCGTGCGCTCGTGAACGGCGAACATTATTTAGAGAAAAAACAGTTTACCGTGGAAAATAGCGCGTACGTGGTGCAAAACGAAGCGAGTAGCGTTCGCTACGGCGAGTATACGGAAATGGGCGCAAACTCCGAAG
>JAZRBK010000167.1:0-2664 GCA_045635025.1 Candidatus Scatosoma sp. | reverse complement strand
TTCTTCCTCTTCTTCCTCTTCTTCCTGGTCGTCGAACACGGAATCGGGAATACCGAGGTCAAGGTCGTCGTCATCGTCGTCAAGATACGAACGCCAAGACGCGTCCTCTTTATCTTCGTCCTCGTCTAATTCTTCCTCTTCGTAAGCGTTCTTGTTTTTGCACTCTTCGCACATCTTCTCGCCGAACGCCATATAATTTTCTCCGCAAATCGGGCAAAGTTCCGTTTCTTCGTTTGCCTCTTCCGCTTCGAAATCGTCCGTAAACGTCTTTTCCCCGCTCAGTTCTTTAATGCAAACCTCGCAAAACTCCTGCTCATCTGCGTCGATAAAGTTCAGCTCGCATCTAGGGCAAATTACATATCTCGCCATAATCTCTTTTCCCTCGTTTCATCGGCTTACGCCTTGATTTTGCTATATTATATTAGTATTTTTTGTTTTTGTAAACTATTTTTAATACCTTTTTTTAAGATTTTACAAAAATATTTTTATTTTTCGCGAAAAAGGTCGTCCCCGACGTGGGAACGACCCTCTTATGCGTTATTCTTTTTCCTCAGTTTCCGCTTCCGTAGCGCTAACCGCTTCCTCTGCGGACGCTTCCGCAACCTCTTCCGCAACCTCTTCCACGAGCGTTTCCGCGGGCGTTTCCTCCACGGTTTCAACCGTTTCCGTTTCTTCCACGGTTTCCTCGTCGTCTGCGTATACGTCGATAGTCTTATCGTCCGTCGTATCAATCTTCTTGCGTTTATAAGCGTTGACGGTAGCTTCCGCTTCTCTTCTTCTCGCTTTCTTGGCTTTTCTGCTGCGCACGTATTTCCAAGCCGCTACGAGCACCAAGAACCCGCCGACGGAGATAAGAATGATTGCCCAAGTCGGCAAGCCTTCTTCTTCCTCTTCCACTACCTCTTCTTTGAGGAGGAAGTCCGCCCAATCTTCCGCCATCGTATCCTTATCGTCCGCTTTAATTTCGCCGATAAGTGCGACGAAGCTGCTTTCTAACCCGAACTTGCCGTCTTTCACGTTTTGCACGAACTTGTCAAACTCTTTTTGTTGCGTTTCGTTATAGAGGTCTTTCACGTCCTCGTATGCGCCCGTTTCGCCCGTCATAAAGTAATAATCGAGCAAGTTTTCAAGTGCGGAATCGTTGTCGTAACCGCTAATTTCGTCCTCTACTTCGCCGTATTTCTCGTTCAAGCCCTTAATATCGTCGAGTTTCGCCGCATAAACGTAGTTATACGCCGACGAGCCCGCCACCTCTTTCGCGTTCGAATAAAGCACTACGTCGCCGAAGATTTCGGGTTTATACCAACTGCTATCCCATCTCAAATAGGAGACGGTAACGGGTTTATACGCATCTTCCGCAAGCCCAAGCAAGTTATCGTACTTGCTGTCCGCACCGTTATAGATAATTCTCGAAAGGGTGTTCTTCGTGCCCGAATCGGTCGCGTAATAGTACAGATAATCTCCTTCCGTTTTATACAGCGTTACGCTGCTGCCCACGCTCTTTGCAAGGCGAACGGGGTCGGTTTTGCCTGCCGTAGCACGGTACAAATCGCCCTCCGAGCTCACGTAGAGATATTCGTGTTTATTTTCCGCATTCTTATAGAAAATCGCCGCGCCCGTATTCGTCGTATCGTTTGCAACCTTTTCCACTTGGGTATTGCCGCTAATCGCGTTCCAATCGCCCTTTACGTCTGCGAGATAGTAAAGGCTCGTATCCACGGACATAGAACCAGGGTTAAACACCTCCGTTCTCGTAAGGTATACGCCGCCGTTTTGCGCGCTCTTTAATTCGTACTTATACCCTGCGTACGGCGTGGGGTCTGCTTCTTTTTGTTCGTTGAACTGCGTTTTTTCATCGATAGCGTCGTCGCCGATACCGTCCAAAACGAGATTACCGAGGTTAACGTACGGATACGTGGTATAATCCTCGAAATCAAACGGAACTTCTTCTTCGTCGTTCTCTTCCGCCTCGTCGTTTTTCTCTTGCATATACGCTTGATTGAAATCGTACGTCTTGCCGCCCTTAACCGTATAGCTCGCCTCTTCCTCGTCTACGCTCTCCACTTTCGCCGCCGCGTTTACACAGTAAACTTGGTTATAGCTAGCCGCAGGGGGCGGATTGGGAGCTTCCGCATCGGGAGCAACCGACATCGTGTAGTACACATTCGGGTTCGTCAAGTCTTTCATATCGTATATAAAAGCGGATTGCGCGTTCGCCACGAGCACGACGTCTTCTTCCGTAGCCGTGTTATACGATTTGAGCTGTTTTACGCCCGCTTCCGTCGTATATTCGTACAGACAGTAAACGGTGCCGTCTTGCTCTACGAAACGGTAATACGAAGTATTATCTTCCAAACGGAAATAATAATCTTTCATCGTTTCGCTGCCGTCAAGCTTCGCACGTTTGAAGTCAATCGAACTGTTCACGACTTCGCCGTTTTCATCCTTAGCCGTCGTCGGCGTAGCAAAGTATACGTAATCGCCGTAAATATAAAGGCTTCCGTATCCGCCCGTTTTTAAAGTGGAAACGCACTTGATGCCGATCCAGTAATGATAGCTCGGGGCAGCGTCTATATCCGAAATAAGACTGTTTTCGCCAACAAGATTAAGAGAAAGCTCGCCTTCCGAATAGATAAGCGAATGCTCGTCGGAGTCTACCGAGCC
>JAZRBK010000166.1:0-2015 GCA_045635025.1 Candidatus Scatosoma sp. | reverse complement strand
GCTTCAAAAGGCGGCGAAACTTTTCGAGGGCGAACACGATTTTAAGGCGTTTTGCGCTTCGGGTTCGTCGGTAAAAACGACGGTGCGGACGGTGTATACGGCGCGTGTGGAAGAGGGAGAAAACTTCGGATTGCGAACGGTTACGTTCTACGTAACGGGCAACGGATTTTTGTATAATATGGTACGCACAATGGCGGGCGAACTAATCGATTTGGCAAGCGGCAAACGGACAAAGGAAAGTTTGCTTCTCGCCTACGAGACGGGGAAAAGAGAACTGCTCGGTAAAACGATGCCTGCAAAAGGGCTAACGCTTATGCAAGTGGAATATGGGAACTCCTAACGGAGCAATCTTACGAAAAACAGGGCGGAAATCAAAACGGAAATCAACATGGGAATTATAGCGAAATTATAAGGAAAAATTAAAAACGGAAGGGACTTTATGGAAATCTACACGTTATACGGAAGTATAGTGTCTATGATGCTTTTATTTGGCTACTTAGGCAAAACGGAATCGATGATAGTCGGCACGATTATCGCCGCGGCAATCGTTTTAGGGTTTTTCGTCTTGCAGGGGTTCGGGCTTTATAAAATGGCAAAAAACCGTTCGATTGGCAAGCGTTTTCTTGCGTTCGTGCCGTTTGCGGGCACTTGGTATATCGGAAAATTGGCGGGCGAATGTGCGTTCTTTGGGCATAAAATCAAACGGGCGGGCTTGTATGCAATGCTCGCGCAAATCATTACCACCGTCGTTTGTTTGCTCTTGATTGCTTCGCAAACGTATTTGATTGCTACCGTGGGCGAACCGCAATTAGACGAATCGAGTACGCCGTATTGGGGAGTGCTTACAGGCTTTCCGTTCGCCGTCGAACGCTTTTATACGAATGCCTCGGAATTGTTGTTCATTTTCGAACTCGTTTATCAGATTTTGATGGTCGTGCTCTTGATGGGGCTTTACAAGAGATATTATCCCAAAAATTATATTTTGCTCGGGGTTTTGGAACTCTTTATTCCCCTTTCCCGTTACGTTGTG
Source organism: Candidatus Scatosoma sp. (assembly GCA_045635025.1). Lineage (GTDB taxonomy): Bacteria > Bacillota > Clostridia > Christensenellales > Borkfalkiaceae > Scatosoma. The sequence goes on along the minus strand of JAZRBK010000166.1, from coordinate 985 downwards.
ATTTTCGTGCTCCGCAACCGAAAGGCGATAAATTACGAGGAGTATATCCGCGCGCGCAGAGAAGCGTATATGCGCCAACAACAGCAATACTATAACACCTACGGTAATCCTTACAATAACCCGTACGGGCGTTATCAACCGCCCAATTCGCAAAATCCGTATAACCAACCCCCGCAAAATAAACCCGAAGAGCCGTTCGGCGAGTTTGGCGGAAAGAAAGAGGGCGGCGAATCGGCTACGCCTAACGGCGAGGGCGCAAAAGAGGAAAATCCTTTCGAGGAGTTTTAATTCGAGCGCATATATCCGTTGCAGGGTTGCTTAATTAGGACGCATAACGAAAGCAATACGGCAAAAGCGCAAAAACTTATAAAAAGACGAAATGACAGGACTTTTTTAAGACGGAAAATATATTTTCCGTCTTTTTTTATGCAAAAGTTCTTGCAAACGGTTTACACAAAATTAAGACTGTGCTATAATATAGTGGTATAAGTGTAGGTTATACATTGCTTTGTCCGTAGTTTGTCCGTTTTAAGGCGGACGGCGGTATCACCGCAAGGCGGAAAAAGGGAAATTAAAGCAAAAGCAAAAGAAACAGAAAAAAGGAAAGCGCTTAATAAAAGCGAGCAAAGGCGGCAAAGATAAGATGATGGAAGAAAACGTATCGGCAATTGCAACGGCGGCGGGAAAAGGGGGCGTAGCGATTATTCGTATCAGCGGAAAATCCCCGCTTGCAATAGCGGAAAAAATGTTTACCCCCACGGGCAAAACACCCGTCAAGGATTTTCAGCCGTACCGTATGTATACGGGCAATATCGACGGCGGAAACTTTACCGATTTCGGTCTTTGCGTGTATTTCAAAGCACCGTATAGTTATACGGGTGAGGACGTAGTGGAGTTCCATTGCCACGGCGGGGAGACGATTGCACGCGGGATATTGAAACGCACCTTTTACCACGGCGCGAAGAGCGCGGGTAAGGGCGAGTTT
>JAZRBK010000165.1:0-2793 GCA_045635025.1 Candidatus Scatosoma sp. | reverse complement strand
TTACACGCTCCGCTCATGGCAGGAGAAAGCCCCGTGGTAAAACGCGCGTTGGTTATCGGCGGCGGTATCGCGGGTATTCAAGCTGCGCTCGATATTGCGGACGCAGGGTTTGAAGTGGACATCGTAGAAAAGAACGCGACGATTGGCGGCAGAATGGCGCAACTCGATAAGACGTTCCCTACGCTCGACTGTTCCGCTTGTATTTTAACGCCGAAAATGGTGGACTGCGCGCAACACGAAAAGATTGATATTTTGTCTTATTCGGAAGTGGAAGAAGTAAAAGGCTTCGTCGGAAACTTTAACGTAAAAATCCGCAGAAAGGCAAGATTCGTTGATGAAACGAAGTGTACGGGCTGTAAGATTTGTATGGAAAAGTGTCCTTCCAAAAAGGGTTTGAACGCTTTCAATATGGATTTGAACACCCGTCCCGCTATCTACATTCCTTTCGCGCAAGCAATTCCCAACGTGGCGGTTATCGACCCCGAGCAATGTATTAAGCTCAAAACGGGTAAATGCGGTATTTGTCAAAAGTTCTGCGGAGTAGGGGCTATCGATTACGAACAAAAGGATACGTTTATCGACCGTCAATACGGCGCTATCGTTGTGGCGACCGGCTTTAAGCCTATCAACCTCGATGCGTTCAACGAATACGGTTATTCGGAGAATAAGGACGTTATTACGTCGCTTGAACTGGAAAGATTGATGAACGCGGCAGGCCCTACGAACGGCGTTCTGCTCCGTCCCTCCGACGGGGAACACCCGAAGGTAATTACCTTTATTCAATGTGTAGGCTCGCGTGATACGAGCGGTTGCGGCAAACCGTACTGCTCTAAGATTTGCTGTATGTATACGGCAAAGCACGCTATGCTCATTCGTGAAAAATATCCCGATACCGAAGTGCACGTATTCTATATCGACGTTCGTACGCCGGGCAAGAACTACGACGAATTCTTCCGCCGCGCGGTAGAACAGTACGGCGTGGACTATATCAAGGGTATGGTCGGTAAGGTGTATAACGAAAACGGGAAATTGATGGTACAAGGTTCTAACTTGATTGATAACGAACAAATTACCATCGAATCCGACCTCGTCGTATTAGCGGCGGCTATCGAACCCGAACCTTCGGTTAGAAAGATAGCGACGCTTTTGACGGCAAGTATCGATACGAACAACTTCCTCACGGAATCGCACGCGAAGCTCCGTCCCGTAGAAAGCCCGACGGCAGGCGTATATCTTGCGGGCGTATGTCAAGGGCCGAAGGATATTCCCGAAACCGTTTCCCAAGCTTCCGCTTGTGCGGCTAAGGTAATCGGTTTGCTCGTGAAAGATAAGTTAAAGACGAACGCTTGCGTAGCTACGCCCGACGAAATGATGTGTAACGGTTGTAGTCAATGTGCAAACGTATGTGCTTACGGTGCGATTACGTACGTGGATAAAGAGTTCCGACTCGGCGGGGGCAAAACGGAAATTCGCCGCGTAGCCTCCGTAAATCCCGCGGTATGTCAAGGTTGCGGTGCTTGTACGGTTACGTGCCCGTCCGGAGCAATGGATTTGAAGGGATTTAGCTCCAAACAAATTATGTCGGAGGTAGAAGCAATATGCAAGATGTAACGACGGAAAAGAAAGAGTTTACGCCCAATATCGTAGCGTTTTGCTGCAACTGGTGTTCGTATGCGGGCGCCGACCTTGCGGGGTCGAGCCGTTTGACCTATCCCGCGAACGTTAAAATTATCCGCGTGCCGTGTTCTTGCCGCGTAAATCCGACGTTCGTATTAAAGGCGTTCCAACAGGGCGCGGACGGCGTAATTTTGTGCGGTTGCCACCCCGGCGATTGCCATTACGTTACGGGTAACTATTATACGAGAAGAAGAATGGCGCTTTTGTTTAGCTTCCTTGATTATATGGGCATCGAGAAAGAGCGTACTCGCGTGGAATGGGTTTCTGCGGCAGAGGGCGCACGGTTCTCCGCGGTTATGAACGATTTCGTGAAAACGATTACCGAGCTCGGCGAAAACAAACGCCTTACCGATTTGAGAGTAAAGGAGGGCGAATAAGATGAAAGACGTTGAAATGAAAATGCTTGAACGCGCAAAAGCGCTCCTTGAAAGCGGAGAAGTGGCGCGTGTAGTCGGTTGGAAGAAGGGCGATTTCTGTTTTGACCCCTCTCCCGCGGTTTTTGAAACGGCAGACGAACTTAAAGATTTCGTTTACGATTATTTCTGCGGCGCGAACCTTTCCAAATATCTCATTAGCGTAAGCAAAAAAGAGGGGAAAACGGCGGTATTCTTGAAGCCTTGCGATACGTATAGCTTCAACCAACTCGTAAAAGAACACCGCATTAACCGCGAAAACGTTTACGTAATCGCCGTGGAATGTATGGCGAAGCTTGATATTGAGAAGATAAAAGCGCAGGGCATTATGGGCGTAACGGGCGTAGAAGTCGAGGGGAAAGATGTGAAAGTAACCTCGCTTTACGGCGAAGTTACCTTGAATAAACCTGACGTCGTGCTTTCGAAATGTGCCACCTGCACGAAAACGCATCAAGTTAAGGACGAGGAAATTATTCTTCACGAACACCCCGCTCGCGACGTAGACCGTTTTGCGGAAGTAAAAGCGCTCGAAGCGATGTCGGCGGACGAAAGATTTGCGTTCTGGCGCGAACAGCTTTCCAAGTGTATCCGTTGCAACGCGTGCAGAAACGTTTGCCCCGCTTGCTCCTGCTTAAAGTGCGTATTCGATAATCCCGCATCGGGTATCGCGGCAAAAGCAAACGACGATACGTTTGAAGAACAG
>JAZRBK010000164.1:0-1639 GCA_045635025.1 Candidatus Scatosoma sp. | reverse complement strand
GTCTTGGCGGAGCTATCCGCGACCCGCTCAGCGGCAGAACGTACGTCTATCAAGCAATGCGCGTAACGGGTGCATCCGACCCCAGAGAAAAGCTTGAAGATACGCTTGCGGGTAAGCTTCCGCAACGTGCGATTACCCAACGTGCGGCGGCGGGTTTCTCTTCCTACGGTAACCAAATCGGACTTGCTACGGGTATCGTAGACGAAGTGTACCACGAGGGATATAAGGCGAAACGCTTGGAAACGGGTTTCGTTGTCGGCGGTGCAAGAAAGGAAATGGTTTATAGAGAAGCACCCAAAGCAGGCGACGTTATTATTTTGCTTGGCGGCGAAACGGGGCGCGACGGTTGCGGCGGTGCGACGGGTTCGTCTAAGGCGCACGATTCCCATTCGGTTGAAACGTGCGGAGCAGAAGTGCAAAAAGGTAACGCGCTTACCGAGCGGAAACTGCAACGTTTGTTCCTCAATAAAGAAGCAACGAGAAAGATTAAAAAATGTAACGACTTCGGCGCAGGCGGCGTTTCGGTTGCGATTGGCGAGCTTGCGGACGGGTTGAATATCGACTTGGATAAAGTTCCTAAAAAGTACGAGGGCTTGAACGGTACGGAACTTGCAATTTCTGAATCGCAAGAACGTATGGCAGTCGTCGTAGCGGAAAAGGACGTGGACGCGTTTATCGCGCTCGCGGCGGAGGAAAACCTTTCGGCTACCCCCGTTGCCGTCGTTACCGATACGGGCAGAATGAAAATGTTCCTCGGTGGGGAAGCGATTGTGGACATTTCCCGTGATTTCCTCAATACCAACGGCGTGAAGCAAGAAGCAAACGTGGAAATCGCCGATAAGATTACGAATTGGTTTGATAAAAAGCAAGGTCTTGATTTTGCTACGGAAACGAAAAAGGTTATTTCCGATTTGAACGTCTGCGCGAAGAAAGGGCTTTCGGAAACGTTCGACTCGACGATTGGCGCAAGAACGGTATATATGCCTTGGGGCGGTAAAACGCAACGCACGCCCGCGATTGCTATGGCGGCGAAGATTTGCGGCGGCGAAACGGACGTTTGTACCGTTTCCGCATACGGCTATTCTCCTTACCTTATGGAAACGAGCCCGTTTATCGGCGCGATTTATTCCATCGTCGGTTCGGTTTCGAAAGTCGTGGCTACGGGTGCGAATTATCAAGATATCCGCCTTACTTTGCAAGAGTTCTTCCAAAGAATGACAGGCGAGGCAAAGGTTTGGGGCGTTCCCGCGAGTGCGCTGCTTGGTGCGGTATACGCGCAAATCGGGCTCGGGCTCGGCGCTATCGGCGGTAAGGACTCGATGAGCGGTACGTTCGAAAGTATTCACGTGCCTCCTACGCTCATTTCCTTTGCGTTAGCACCCGCTAAGGCAAGCAAGCTTATTACCAACGTTTTACAGGGCGGAGAAAAGCTTTACTTTATCCCCGTGCCCGTAGACGAAAACTCCGTGCCTGATTTTGATAAGCTTCAAAAGGTATATGCGGAAGTTTATAAAAATATTGAAAACGGCAATATCACGTTCGCGACGGTTGTTGAAAACGGCGGCATCGGCGCGGCGGTGATTAAGTCGGCGCTCGGTAACTCGCTCGGCTTGAAGTTTGCAATGAGCGCGGACGAATT
>JAZRBK010000163.1:0-1784 GCA_045635025.1 Candidatus Scatosoma sp. | reverse complement strand
ATTATAACAGATTTGAAAAAGACACTCAACTATTTTTGCGGGCTAAACATAAAAAATCAGTACTGCATAAGAAAAACGTGAACACGCTCCCCAAACGAGAAGCGGGAGCGTTTATGCAGACTTTCAAAGTGCTTTGAGGATTATTCTTTTTCTACGGGTGAACGCTTCGAAAAAAGGTGAAAGAACGCCGTGAAGAAGAGAATATTCAAAAGATAAATAACGGGCAAAACTACGAATGCAAGCAACTGCGAAGGTTCGGAGATTTGCGCTTTGCAATACACCGCTATCATACTCACGATAATTACGCTAATCACGAAGATAATTGCGGAGGTTAAGATATAAGAGGGGTGTTTGCTCCGTTTCGCGTGCGGGCGGTAATTGACCGCGTGCAAGATTGCGCATACGAGGAAAACAGCGAACCCGCCGACAAATCCGAGTATCGGATACGCGTACGGAACGCTGAGCCAATCTTTTAAGAAAAAGGCAATCAACGCCTCGAACGCTACGATACAAAAGATGATAAACGAAGCCTTAAAAAGCGTCGTACCCAAAGGATAATAAGTGGCGCGAGCGGCAACATGTTCGTTTGCGGCAGGGCGTTGCGTGTCGTTCATACTGCCTGCGGTGTTGAGCTTAATGCCGTCCGTCTGCGCGCGTTCGCGTAAATCGCCGTAGTATGCTGTTTGCTGTTGGCTGGGATAAACGGGGGGATATGCCGTTCGGTTATAATTATACGCGTATTCCGCGCCGTAGGGGGAAGCGTAAGCACGGTTCCGCGCCTCGCGCAGAGCGCTTTCCTGTTGCGCAACCTCGTTTTCGCGTTCCTGTAAAGCCATAGCGCGGCGTTGCATCGTAGCCGTTTCATCCGCGGTCTTTTGTTCGAACTCCGAGCGGAGTTTATTCAGTTCCGCGCGTTCCGCTTCGAGGTGCGATTTTTGTGCCTCAAAAGCGATTTTTTCGCTTGCAAACGCTTGCGAATCCGTTTCGTATTGACGGCGTTCCGCTTCCAATTTTTCAAGATTTTCGTTAAAGAGCTTCACTTGCGCGTTGTACGAGCTCAATTTATCCGTAAAGTCGAATTGTTGTGCCGCGAATGCGTTTTTGCGGGTGATAAAATCGAGTTGTTGCTGATTATAGGCGGTTTGTCGCGCCGATAAATCCTTTTGCTGTTGGTTTAATGCGTTCAAATCCTCTTGCAATTTATAATTTCCACGCATAAGTTCCGCCTCTCGCGCTTCCAATTCTTCGCGGAGCCGTTCTACTTCCTCCGAGGTAGCGTGCGCCGAGGTTTGTTTGTCATTAACGGCGCGTTGTTTTTCTTCCAAGGCGTATTCGCGTTGGGTTAAGTCGTAGGTTTTCTTATCCACGTCCGCGCGCTCCGTTTGTAAAAACGTGCGGAGCTCGTCAAGCGAGTTCTTTTCTCTTGCTAACTCCGCTTTTGCGTTTTCCAAAGCTTCGTACTCTGCACGGAGAGTATCCCGTTCGACTTCTAACGTTTCGAGCTTATTTTTGAGCTCTTCACGCTCGTTTTCGAGCGCGGAAAGGGAAGCGTTCGCGCCTTCCTTGGAAAGATTGATTTGCGCTTCCGTAGCGCTGAGCGCGCTTTCCCGTTCGGCTAGTTCAAGTTCTTTCTCGTCGAGTCGGCGTTTGAGCGTAGCCGCTTCTTCCGCTTGCGATTGCAGGCTTCTCTTCGTTTCTTCAAGCTCTTCTTTTTGTGCGTCGAGCTGGGTTTGTTGGGTGCGAAGTGCAAGGGATTTGGAGTAAACTTCCGCCGATTTCGTTTC
>JAZRBK010000162.1:0-1623 GCA_045635025.1 Candidatus Scatosoma sp. | reverse complement strand
AATTATCTCGTAACTTGCTTTCGTTTCGCCCGTTACAGTATGACCGCTCATAAAATTTTGCATATTTCGCCCGACGATTTCGAGCGATCTATCCACGCATTTTTGAACGGCTGCGTCAACGTTTCCGCCCGCCTTTTCAATGTTTTGCAACAACTCCGAAAACCCGTACATTTCAACGACATTTCCGCGCTTGATTGAGCTACCGCGAAACCTGCGATTATTTGCCATTTTATCAGCCCCCTATACGAGAAACCTTAAATTTCATATACACGCCCTCGCGATTGATATTTTCGGGGCTTGCAAGTATCTCGTATTCGCTGTTATCGTCAAGGAAACGGATTTTATCGTGCTTTTGAAACGCGGGATTATACCACGTTTCCACAAGCCAAGTGTCCTCGATAACCGTTACGCCGTTGACCTGCTTTTCCGTTCCGCCGTATGATTTTGCGGAACATTGAAAAATCTCGCCGTCCGTGTACGAATATGAATTTACGCCGTTGACAAATTCGGGGGCTGCGCTGCGCTTGATATGCCGCGCGGCGGTTTTAAACGGCAAATTAGGTTTATATAATTTACTCATTATTCACCCACCACCTTTACACCGCGCAACGCGTCCGCCTTTTGGAAAAACGTTTCGGAATACTTCGCCGCACCTGCAACGGGCAGCCACATATCCGTTACGCCACGAGCAATACAACCGACGGCAAGAGTAGAATTAACAACGTCGGCGCGTACCCCTGCACTCAACAAATCAACTTTCACGTCATTGATATAAAATTGTATCGTGTCGTCTTGATACGTTCCCGTATTGCCCACCGCTTTTTTTACCTCCGCAAGCAACGCCTCGTCCGTAATCGGTGTCAAACTCTCAACCGTCATATTGTATTCCTCCTTTGATTATTCGCTAATGAAACGACGCAAATTATGCCGAAGCTGCCGCGCCTTTCTTGATGATAAGTACGCCGTTGGGATCGACGAGCTTACCGTCAACAATCAACATTACTTTGTTCTTGACTTCGTTCGTGTCGTGGTCAATCCATTTAACCGTAGTCATTTGCATATTGCTGTTGATAGCGTAATTGGAAAGATTTACGAATACCGCTACAACGTCGCCCGTGCTTGCCGTGTCGTAATTTGCGATAACGTCGTCTTCTACGGTTTCTACAAGCTTACCGCCGAAACGATAACTTTCGCCGTCGGTAATACCGTAATTTACGCGACCGATAGGCTGCCCGTTGCTGTCAACCATACCGTCAATATAGCCGTCGAAAGTGCCCTGCGCCATAAAGAAAGTACCGTTACGATACGCCTTCTTCATTTTTGCAAAGACTTTCTTCTTCCACGCGCTCCAACTTGCGAAATCATCACCCGAAAGCGTGATAACGTTTGCGGAAGGTACGCGGCTATCTTTCGTAATACCGAGAGGCGAGTTCGTACCCGCACCGTTCAAGATAGCGATATCGAGCGCCTTTGCGATTGCTTCAACTGCAAGGGGCACGAAAAGCTGCTGGAACATATCAAGCGTAACAACGCTTGCAAGCAAGGTCTGCGCAATCTTGCATTCCAAACCGAAATACGAGAACGAAATACTTTCCGTTGCTGAAATCTTCTGCTCTTCGGAGG
>JAZRBK010000161.1:0-2362 GCA_045635025.1 Candidatus Scatosoma sp. | reverse complement strand
AGGAGAGGGCTTGTATACGGATATGAACGCTATCCGCCGAGACGAGGAAATGGATAACCTCCACTCCGTCTACACCGACCAATGGGATTGGGAAAAGGTTATCACGCGCGAAACGCGTACCCTCGATTATCTGCAAAAAGTCGTGCAAGGCATCGTGGGCGCGATTTGCGATACCCTCGATTTCCTCAAATGCCGCTACCCGCAAATTAACGTCGAACTTTGCCGCGTCGTGAACTTTATCACCTCGCAAGAGCTCGAAGATTTGTACCCCAATTTGTCCGGCAAAGAACGGGAAAACGCCTACGTCAAAGAACATAAAACGGTGTTCATTATGCAAATCGGCGACAAACTCAAATCGGGGAAACCGCACGATAACCGCGCTCCCGACTACGACGATTGGTCGCTCAACGGCGATATTCTCTTTTGGGACGACGTTTTGGGTTGCGCCATCGAAATCTCGTCGATGGGGATTCGCGTAGACGAAAAATCCCTCGACGCACAGCTTAAAAAAGCGGGCGCAAACGAACGCAGAACTCTTCCCTTCCATAAAGCGCTTTTAGCGGGCAAACTGCCGCTTACGATAGGCGGAGGTATCGGACAATCGCGGCTTTCTATGCTCCTTTTGGGCAAGGCGCATATCGGGGAAGTGCAAGTTTCCCTTTGGGATAGCGAAACGCACCGCGTTTGCAAGGAAAACGGAATCGTCCTTTTGTAATCCTCAATTTTTGTAATAACGTTATCAAAAACGGTTCGTGAAAACCTTTGGATAAAAATCTTTGAATAAAAACACAAGGAGGAAAAAATTATGACCACCAAAACCGTAAACGCAAAAAAGCGCAAACTAATTAGTGCTTGTGTCAATTTAGGCGCGTTCTTAATTACCGCCGCCTTGATGATTCTCGTATTCGTTTTAGAAATGAAAGAACTCGAATACTACATAGAGACAACGCAGGATACGAGCGCAGGTTGGCTCGCATTATTGCTTATCATTATTCTCATTCTCGTCGCGATACCGCTCGGCGTTTGCTCCCTGTTTTTGCTCGTTTCCTTTATCGGACTTTTCGCGAGCAGAAAAAGCGGCAGAGGCTTTTTAACCGTCGGCATTATCGGAAAAATCCTTGCCGTGCTCGTACTTGCGTTTTTGCTTGCACTTTTGATTTCCGAGGGTACGCCCGGATTTATCTCTAAAACGATTTATTCCGTCGTAGCCTTAGGGCTTTTAACCTCTGCTATTTTCGATATAATTCAACACAAAAAATTGAAAATCGCAGTTGCGGTAGAACAAAACTAAGGGAAATAAGCGTTTTCAACGCATACCTGCCCCTATTCTTTCGACAAATTACGATAAAAAAGAGAGCGAAACTTCGCTCTCTTTTTTATCGTTTAGGATTACCCCGTTTTTCTTTGCTATTTTTATCAATCGATTTTATAAATATTTTTTCAAGGTATCTACTCTGTCCGTTTGCTCCCAAGTAAAGCCCTTATAACCAAAATGTCCGTATGCCGCCGTCTTTTTGAATACGGGACGGCGCAAATCAAGCTCTTTAATTATCGAATAGGGGCGCAAGTCGAACTCCTTTTTTACAATATTCGCAAGTTCTTCGTCGCTATATTTGCCCGTTCCGTGGCTATCCACGAATACGGAAACGGGATTGGCTACGCCGATTGCGTAGGCTACTTGGATTTCAAGCTCGTCCGCGAGCCCTGCCGCCACCATATTTTTTGCGATATATCTGCAATAATACGCCGCGCTTCTGTCCACTTTCGTAGGGTCTTTTCCCGAGAACGCGCCGCCGCCGTGCGCACATCTGCCGCCGTACGTGTCTACGATAATCTTTCTGCCCGTGAGCCCGCTATCCCCCTCCGGACCGCCGATTTCAAATCTGCCCGTAGGATTGATATAAATCTTCGTGTTCCCGTCCATAAGCGTAGCGGGAATTATCTCGTCGATAACGTATTTTTTCATATCTTCGCGGATTTGTTCTTGGGAAACGACGGCGTCGTGTTGCGTAGAAACGACTACCGTATCCACCCGCTTTGCGATTCCGTCCTCGTATTCGACGGTTACCTGCGTTTTTCCGTCGGGACGAAGATAGGGCAAAACCCCCTCCTTTCTCACGTCCGTCAAACGCTTGGCAAGTCGATGGGAAAGGGAAAGGGTGAGTGGCATCAATTGCTTCGTTTCGCGGCAAGCATAACCGAACATCATGCCTTGATCGCCTGCGCCGAGCTGATCCGCCTCGTCACCGCCCGCCGTCTTCTTTTCCAAGGACGCATTCACGCCCATAGCGATATCGGGGGATTGCTGATGAATCGCCGTAATAATCTTGCACTTATCGTATGCAAACGTACCGAAATCGTA
>JAZRBK010000160.1:0-1270 GCA_045635025.1 Candidatus Scatosoma sp. | reverse complement strand
GACCCTGCTATGCTTTATTATTTCCCGCAGATTTGGACGAGCGACAATTCCGACGCGGCTTGCCGTGCGTACATTCAATATGGCACGAGTTTGTGTTATCCCTTGTCGGCTATGACCGGACACGTTTCTATTTGTCCTAATCATCAAGTAGGCAGGGTTACGCCTATTCAATCGCGTATGGATATGGCAAGTTTTTGCGCGACTGGCTACGAGCTTAATTTGCACGCCTTGACGGAAGAGGATTTTGCGAAAATTAGCGAACATATCGCCTTTTATAATCATATCCACGATTTGATTTTGCGCGGGGATTTGTATCGTTTGCTTAGCCCGTTCGAGGGGAATTATTTCTCGCAAATGGTCGTGTCGAAAGATAAATCGCGTGCGGTGTTCGTGATTATGAAGCTCTTTGCTAAGGGGAACGACTCTTATCCGTTTGTCAAACTTAAAGGACTTGATAACGATAAATATTATTTCATCAAAGACATGGGTACGTTCAAGGGCGACGTTTTGATGAACGTTGGCTTGCGATTCTCGAGAAATATGAAAGATTTTGAAACGAAATGCTTTACGATTGAGGCGGTGGAAAAATGAAAATGAAAAAGAAAATCCTTTCCGTTTTATCTATATGTACACTCGGTTTGACGGCGTTTGCGATTGGGGCGATTGCGCCCGTAAACGTCAACGCGACCGATAACGTCGTGTACGTGGCTTCCAACGGCAGCGATACGGGCGCGGGGACTTCCTCCTCGCCTTACGCTACGCTTGACAAGGCGTTGACTGCGGTTGAGGACGGCGGTACTATCGTTTTACAAGATACCGTAAAAGTGAACGAGTGGACGGCGCACGGCAAAAGCGTAACGATTACGGGTGGCGGCTTGGACGTGAGCGGAGATAAGGTAGTAGAAATCAACGATAGCGTAACCTTTACGAATATGCGTTTCGTGGTGGATTCGGACGCGTACGTCTATGCGAACGGCTATGAAACGACGGTTGGCACGGGCGTTTCGTGGAGCAACGAAATCCGCATTTTCGGTGGCGGTACAGAGGGAACGACGGTAGCAGGTACGAGTTTAACCTTGCTTTCGGGTACGTATTCCCATATCTACGGCGGGAGCTGTCTAGGCACGGTTACGGGGGATACCAACCTCGTCGTCGGCGGTACGGTCAACAATTCCTCCGCGGTGGATACCGCTATCAAAAATCATACGGGCAAGTATTACGTGTTCGGCGGCGGACATTCGGCGAACGCAATAGGCGGTAGAGCAAACCT
>JAZRBK010000159.1:0-1998 GCA_045635025.1 Candidatus Scatosoma sp. | reverse complement strand
TGCCAACAACGCTGTTTACTGCTTCGTCCCACAGCTCGTTTGCCTTGTCGATGTAGGTCATATCGTACGTGCCCGAGCCTCTATCGTACTTGAAATCGAAGTTATCCGCCGTTTCAAACCAGTGATCCAAGTGACCGTTCTTTTCCATGTTCTTGTCGATCATTTCCTTGGTAAGTTCGATGTAGCCGTCGATGTATTCCGCCGCATCGCCGTAGTAGCCTTCCAAGAAATCGTTGTAGTGGTATTCGTATTCCGATTTCGACATGTACGGGTTTTGCATCAGCTTCGCCATGAGGTAAGCCTTCAGCTCGCCAAACTCGGGATTTTCCTTGGAATAGCCCTCTGCGTACACACCCTTCACACCGCTTTCCGCAAAGAACCGCATATCGTAGTACATCGCATCGTAGCTAGGCAACGCGGAGAACAGGTTCGACCAGTTGATGGGATAGAAGTACACGTACACGTGACTGCATATCGAACTGAAATCAGTTACACGTTTGCTCTGCTCTGCGAGCTGTTCACACGTAGTAGGATCGTCGCAGAAGTTGCACATCTCGGGACAAACGCGAATGATAACGTTTTCTTCCATCTTGATGTTTTTCGGCAACTCTTTCGACATCGAATAGGAAAGCGTATCAATGTAAACGTCGGGATATTCTTCCCCGATATCCTTCGCAATACGGTTGATGAAGCGATAGAACGTTCCGCTTACGCCATACTGCGCATAGCTCTCCGCGCAGTTTTCACAACGGCAATAATCCCCGCCGTCGTTTTCAGACACGGAAAGAATGTTACTCTTCTTATCCGAAGCAATTTTCGCAAGCGCGTTGCTAAGAATCAACTGATACGCGCCCTCATTCGTCAAACAAGGTTGATTGTAATGCCCTGCGCCGTTCTTTACCGCTCTTGCGCCATTCACTTCCGCAAAGTATTCCTTATGCGCTGTGAAGTGGGATTCAGGCAACAGCTTGGAAAGGGTATGTACCATCCACGAGCTACCGCCGATATATCCGGCAAACCCACCGTACTTATCATCGCTCTTCAACGAGCTACGCATAAAGTCGCTGTTGATGCGTTGGCTAACCGCCCAGTCGGGATCCCACGTCATCTCGTACATCGTTTCGCGATAATCGAACGTCGGCTTCCACGTCAAGCTAATTTCTTCGGGAATAAACACCTCGTCTGCGTACGGAATCCTTTCCGTATCGGTGGTGTAGAACCTAAAGCCCATCGCCTCCAAATAAGCGTACACGCCATACAGCAAGCCCCTATCGTTGCCTGCAATCACAAGGTCGTCCTCAACGGTGTGCACCACGAAGCTTTCTTCTCCGAGGGAAGCAAAGTCAATCTCCGCAGATTCCTCACGAGTGGTATTCCCGAGAATGATTTCAAGGTCGCCCTCTGCAGTATCGTCCGTTACGATGGGAAGCGTTGCGCCCGTTGCCTGTTCGATACGGGTTTGCAAAATCGTTGCGCCATACTGGATTGACTTGTTTGCCGATTGCGAAATTACGATGCTGTAGTCGGAAACGTCCTGACCATTGTCAACGTATTCGATAGGCTCAAACGGCGTTTCCGTAGTGCCACCCGTACTACTCGAAGACCCCGCGCCATTCTCTCCACAACCTGCGAGCGCGCTCACGCAAAGAGAAAATGCGAGTACCCTCGCCAAGACCTTTTTGTCAAATTTCATCGTCCACTCCTATAAAATAAAAATTTTATACTATCCAACGTATATCATTATAACACCCCATTTGCAAGCGTTACAAGATAAGGTATTAAGAAAATAGTACACTCAATTAAACTAGCGTGTATTCAAATTTTAACCAAATACACCAAATTAAGGCAAAACTACACTAAATTAAAATGGTTCTTTGCGAAAATCTCTCTATAATCAGTTGACTTTTCGACCGTGTTTTGATAGAATAAATTTGGAGGGCAGATATGAATTCCGAATTATTAATTAGTGAAATCATCCCCAATGGGAACTATTTCACG
>JAZRBK010000158.1:0-5968 GCA_045635025.1 Candidatus Scatosoma sp. | reverse complement strand
CATAATCGTTTGGGAAATATCTTCGACGTTCGCGCCCTTTTCCGCAAGGAAACCGCTCACTTTTGCGATAATCCCTTTTTTGTCTTTGCCCGTAACCGTTACTACTGCTCTCATAGTCTTTCTCCTGAAACTATTTTTCGTTATAAACTTTTACTTTTTTCTTCGCTTTTACGCTTCGGCTTGTTCGTCTTGCTTAGGCGCGTTCGCACTTGCCCCGCCGCTTATCGGCGTTTCTTCGTCCTCGTCGTCTTCGACATACTCTTCAAAGTCGTAAGCGTGGCGCTGTAAAATCTCGTATTGGATAATGAAGTTGCTTTGCGTAACGTACCGCACGAGGTCGCCCGAACCGAAATCGGGCAACGGTTTTTCGGGGTCGAAATACGCTTCGCGCTCCATCCATTCCTGTTTTTTCTTGTTCCAAGTCGCGAATACGCAACCGACGACGTCAATGTTATCCTTTTGCAAGCTCTGCTGTTGGAACTTGTAAAAGTAATTGCACTCTTCCGCTTTTATCCCCTCGCTCACGTAATAGAGCATCTTACAATATCTACGCGAACGTCTGTATTTTATCCCCAAATACGGGAACGAAAATGCCACGTAAAGCACGCTGCCTACGAACACACACGCTTTCGGGAGCGTTTGCATTCCATCCGCATACGGAAGTGAAGTAAAGTAAATTACCCACGCTACGCAAAACGCTATATAGAAAAAAGTTATGCCCATAAACAAGTAAAAGATTTTATTTTTTTGCTTTGTCGCCGCAAGATAATCGGCGTCGGTGTATACTGTTTCCATTCGCTATATTTGCCTCTCTTTTCGTTCTATTTTTTCGTCGTACCGTCTTTTAATTATTGTAAACGAACAACACGCCGAGCGTTCCCTTTCCGCAATGGCTCGTGATAATCGAACCCGCTATCGTTTCGATAACCTCGTCGAACTCGAACGCCTGCGCTACTTTTGCTTTCGCCACGTCCACGAGCGCTTTATCCGCCGACGAATGGGTAATAAAGCAACGGGATTTATCGTAATTAGGGTATTCGTTTTTCAAATCCTCGATATATTGTGCAATACAGCGTTCCATATGTCCGCGGTATTTGCCGCCTTGCGTAAGTTGCCCGTCTTTCATCACGATTTTCGGGTGGATTTTGAGCGCGTTCGCCACGAACATCGTCATTCCCGAACAACGTCCGCCTTTGTGCAGATAATCGAGTCTGTCGGGCACGAACGACGTATTGATACGGTTTCTGATTTCGTTTACCGCTTCTTCGATTTCCGCCGCCGTTTTGCCCTCGTCGCGCATATCGCAAGCTTTAAGTACGAGCAGTCCTTGTCCAGAGGAGAGCCCTTTGCTATCGACGACGCGTACTTTCCCATTAAAGCTTTCCGCCGCCTGCTTTGCAAAGTTATACGAACCCGAGCTTTTTGAGGAAATATTAAAATGGATAACCTCGTCCGCGGTTTCAAGCTGTTCACGGAAGAAATCCTCGTATTCTCCAATGCTAGGCGCGCTCGTTTTGGGCAAAATCTTCGTTTCCGATACGAAATCGAAGATATCCTGCGGGGTAATGTCCACACCGTCGCGATACGCTTTCGCGTCCAAGTTTACCTGCATAGCAAGGATACCGATATTACGCTCCGCTACCAAATGTCCCAAGTCGCAAGTACTGTCTGATGTAATTTTGATTGCCATAATATATAACTCCTTAAATGTTTTTTACCTTTTTATTTTTTATAACCGTTTTTTTATAACCGTTTCGTTTCGGCTAATTTTACCTTATAACCAAAAGAAAATCTTTTTCCAAACCCCGCGATTGCGTACCGACCAAGCGGACACCGTCGCGCAAATATCTTCCTCTTTGTAAAGCGTTTTCGTCTTGTGCAAGTGCGAACCGCTCGCTCCCTGTTCGTAACGGCTATCCACGCTGCTGCCCGAACTGCTGCGGTTATCGCCAAGGAAGAAGATTTCCCCCTCGCCTACGCGATACACGCCGAAATCGTATTCGTTTTTATACGCGTCGTTCGTGCCGTAATATGCGTACGGCTCGTCTAAGGGCACGTAGTCTTGCTCGCCCGCATAGCGGATATAAATCTGCCCGTCCACGCAATAGAGGGAATCCCCCTCCGTCGCTATCAAACGCTTGATTAAAAATCCACTCTTTACGCCTTTACATTCCGCGTAACCGCTCACGTCCACGACGATAATATCGCCGCGTTTCGCCTCGCCCACGTCGGCGTAACGCATCACAAGCCTGTCTTCGTGTTGCAGCGTTTGTTTCATCGAACCGCCGTCCACGACGACTACGCCGAAATTATAAAACCAATACGCCCAAAAACTTGCCATCGCCAAGAGCATTACCAAAACGAACGCAAGAAAACGGAAGGTAGCGTTATTTTCTTTGAACGCAAAACGCGCTTCGTATAATTCGCTGTCGCGTAAACTTTTTTCCGTCATTTCATCTCCTCGTTTTCTTTGGGTAGAGCGCTTTTTACCCGTTTTTTCAAATCGTCCCGCATTACGTTGACGAACCTTTTACAAGTTTCGCATTGTAGCTTGACGTCTGCACCCAAACGCACGATTTGCCAAGCGTTTCCGCCGCACGCGTGCGGTTTTTTCATTGTCAGTTTATCGCCAAGCCCGTACATTTCTTTCCTCTTTTTACGATTATCTATCGTCCTTTCGCTCAATTCCCGCTCTTCTCAGCCATGTTTACAACCATAAAATATTCGTAACGACGAACGTGAGTTCCTCTTTCTCGCAATCGAACACGAGCGCTCTGCCCTCGGAAAAACTCTTCAATGGCATATTGCTCTTTTCCCCCTTAAAATCGGTGGGTTTGAGCACGATTCGCTTCCACTTACCGCCGCCTTTTACTTCCACCACACAGGTATATCTTTCAAACTCTTTTTCCACGTCGCCCACGTCTACGGACACGAACAAATCCTGCGAGCTGGGCATATACACGTCGAACTTCAAAAACGCGTTCTCGTCGGGTACGTACTGCGGAGAACTGATTTTATACGTCTTAATCCCGCCGAGCGAATACGCGCCCAAGACACCGCCGTAACCCTCTATCCGTTTTACCGCCGCTTCCCGTTCAAGGAAAATATCGGATACGGAATAGTCGTTGTACTGTGCTACGCCGAACGTATCCATTTCCTTACCCGAAAAAATCATTCGGCTCTTTACTGCGTTTGGATTGGGGTTAGCGAGCCGTTTCGCCGTGATTTTCGACATAACCCGAAATCCGTTAATATATTTTGCATACGCGTACACGAACGCCGCCGACGCGCCCGCAAACGGTTTTACGGTGCAGGAAAAACGCCCGTCTTTCACGCTTTTGCCGTCGGTTTTATAAACTCTGTGCCAATCGCGGTAGGCGCTTTTCGTATGCACGTCCGATTCCGCGTAGAACACGCCCGCTTCTTCCAAAATCCCCTCTTTATCGCATTCGACTTGCACTTCCAAGCCCGTTTCCGTTTCTTTGAGGGATACGTTTAAGGTATCGGGAATGTAAATCTCCCGTCCTTTGAGAGTCTTTTCCAAAAACAAATCCATATCCGTAAGCGCGTGCGGACCGATACAAGAACCGCTCGACGCGGAATACACGAGCGCGTTATTATCTTTCCCGCCCAGCCGCGAATAGGTATCGTACGCTCTGTCGCAGTCGAAACAATCGTCGTGCATAGCACACAAAACGAGCACGGGACACTTGATATACGGCGCGTACGATTGCGCTTCGACCGCCGCGATATAGCGGTGGGTGTCATCGCGGAGGTTATGCGCTACGTTATCCCCAAACTTCGCTATTGAAGAAAAGGATTTCCAACCCACCGAATTGATAGGTACGCCGCACTTCACGTCGGGGGAGAGCAAGGTTTGCCAAGCAATATCGCCGCCCGCACGGATTCCGACGACACCGATAGTGCTCACGTCCTCGCGCGATTTAAGGTATTCAATGGAAAATAAAGCGACGTACGTCCACTCGAACCAAGTTGTTTCCTCGGCGGTGAGACCCTCCATATCGTTAAGCCCCCGCGCCAAGGAAAGGTTTCCGTGTGCCAAGGAAGGCGGATACACCGTGCGGAGCACGCCCTCTTCGTCTCCGTCTACTTTCCCCGAATAATCGGGAATTAACACCGCATATCCCTTATCGAGGAAATAATTCGCGAGCTCTTCGTCCGCCGTTTTACCCGCGTCGGGCAACAAAAGCACGGCGGGTTTTTTCCCCGCGCCAATCGGCTTTCCAAACCAACCGTAAATGCGGACGCTCCCGTCCTCGACGGCGTGGCCGGAATAGGAAACGTGGCTAATGCGCTTGCCGTTCTTTTCCTCGATACCCCATTCGCTTGCACCGAGCGGGGTTTGCGTATTAAACTTTTTCCATAAGGAGATTGCGCTTAAAATCATCGTTATTTTCCTTGGATTTTATTTTCATTGACCTCTTACTTATATCGTCTATTTATCTTGTTTTTATCGTGCTTATATCGTGTTTATATCGTGTTTTTTTCGACTTTTACTTTTCAAGTCCTATTTGCCGAAGCTTAGAAGCATTCCGTCTGCACCTTAGAACCGTGTTGTTCGGTTGCGCCTGTTACCAAAATCTTATTCTCAATGCGGTGTTTTAATTCCTCCACGTGGGAGATGAGCCCAACGGCAAACGATTTACTCAGTTTCCCGAGCACGTCCATTACCGTATCCACGAGCTTTTCGTCCAACGTTCCGAACCCCTCGTCCAAGAAGAAGAACTCGATAGGTTTAAGCGATTTTGCACAAATCGCGCCGCTGAGCGAAAGCGCCAAAGACAGGGAAACGAGGAACGTTTCTCCCCCCGACAGCGTACGCACGGCACGTAAAACCCCGCCGTCGAGATTATCACCTACCTTGAACTCTTTCTCGTAACGCAAGAAATACCTACCTCCCGTAAGCGATAACAGCGTTCTGCTTGCGGAAACGCAAATCTCTTGTAAATATTCCGAGGCGATGAACTCCAAAAAGCGGTTGCTCTTGACGAGCGAACGGAGTTCGTCGCAAAGGTTTTTGTATTTTTCCTTTTCCGCGAGTTCCTTGGCTTGTTCTTTATATTTTTCCCGCAGGATAAGCAGTCTGTTTTTCTGCGTTTCGCCCGCGCCGATTTTTTGGTGTAACAAATTAAGCTGTACTTGCGCGGCTCGTTTATTTTCGCTAATCCGCGGCAATTTCGTTTCGTCGAACGCCACGAACGCCGCTTTATCGATAGTCTCGTATTTATGCAGGCACACGCCGTACCCGTCGAAAAACGCGCGGCACTCCTCTTTCGCCCGTTCGCTGTCCCCCACGAACGCGAGCAGTTTTTCCGCCTCTTCTACGCCCGAAAATCCGTTTTCGGCTAACGCCTGTTCCAGCGCTTTTTCCTGCTCGGAACAAGTCTTTTTCAGCAACGTAGCAAGCCCCTCTTGTTTTTGCTTTTCCGCAAACTGCGCAGCAAGACTTTCCTGCGTTTTTTCCACCCGCTCTAAAAGCAGTTTTTGCATTTCTTTGAGCGCTATGAGGTTTTGCTGTGCCTCTTTGAGCGTACCCAAATCTTTGACGAACGCTATCTTTTCTTTCGCTTCCTCGCACGATTTGCGTAAGATTTCTCCGCGCTCGCGCACGGTTAATTTCCTGCTCTCGTTGGTATCGAACGCTCGCTTGCGCTTTTCAAGTTCCTCGATTTGTAATTTGATTGCCTTGCGTTTTTGTTCGATTTGCTTAAACGCAAGATTGACGTTGGCAATATCGAGCGTCTGCCCGTCCGTTAAGGGGAGGGGCGCGTACTTTTCAAGCAAACGCGCAATATCTGCTTCCGTTTGCGGATATTTGTCCATAATCCCCCGCAAATCCGCGCGGATTTCTCCGTACGTATCCGCAAGCAGTACCGCTTTATAATTGTTTTTAAGATACTCCAAAAGCGTATCGTCCGCCCCGAGCGAGGCAAGCTCGTTTTCTAAC
>JAZRBK010000157.1:0-2678 GCA_045635025.1 Candidatus Scatosoma sp. | reverse complement strand
CCCGCGGGGAGCACCGCCCCTTCTCGCGCGGGGTTTGCCAATGTTTTTTTCTTTTTTATCGACAGTTCTACACGCCTTTTGCGCTACAAGCCCGTACGTCTGCTTATAACACCCTTTATACAGCTTCTCCTATCCTATTCGCCTAACCGCTTAACTATTTAACCGCTTAACTATTTATCGCTCGTCATATCCTTTTTGAATACGAAAAACGAAGCCAAAACGCTAAACACCGCGTACAGGAAGATAGTTACGAGCCCCCAAACGGCTATACCGTTAAAGGTATACGCCGCGCCGAGCGCGTCGGTTGCGCCCGCCGCCATTCTGCCGAGGTATACGGACGGATAGAAAGGCAAGAAACGGCAGAACGTTTCAAACCCGCCCATCGTTTCCACGGGCATCCAACAGCCGCCGAGTATTCCCGCAAGACTGATAATCGCGGAACAAATCCCGGGCGCGGCTTTATCGTTGAGCAACGTACCGAGCAACACGCCGAGAAAAACGCAAACAATTAAAATGGGGAGTTGACTGACAAGTAAAAGCGCAATTTGTCCGAGCGACAAAAACGCTACGCCTTTTATAAGGGCAATTATCCACCCCGAAAGCAGGCAAATCACCGTTTGCCCTACGCCGACGAGCAAGCCCACGAGGCTATACCCCAAGATAAATTGATAAGGTTTCATCGGGGAAGCATACAGGCGTTTTAAGAAAAACGTCTGCCTGTCTTTCGATACGAGCAGCGACATCGCCATCATCACGAACGTATACGAAAACATAATAATCCCCGGCAATAACGAATGCAGGGCAAAGGTAGGCGTATGCCCGCCCGAATACCTTTCAATCACTTGAAAGAGCGCGAGCATCGCAAGCGGAAAACCCAAGCAAAAGATATAGATAATCGGGTCGCGCAAGACCTCTTTTAAGTTCCGATTGAAAAAATGAAAAACTCTACGCATCGTTTTTCCCCCGTTCGTATCCGTCGCCCGCTAACTTCACGAAAGCGTCCTCGAAAGTAGCGCAATTCGCCGCGTGTTTGAGCTCCTCCACCGTGCCCACGCGGAGCACTTTTCCTTTGGATAAAATCGCCACTCTATCACAAAGGTTTTCCATTTCCTCTAAATAATGCGAGGTTAAGACGATAGTAACTTTCTCTTTCAAACGGCGGATAATCGACCAAAGCTCCCGCCGAGCGAACACGTCGAGCCCAAGCGTCGGTTCGTCCAAAAAGAGGATTTTCGGCTGAGAAACGAGCGCAATCGCAATCGAGAGCCGTCTTTTATAGCCGCCTGAAAGGGTTTTCGCGCGCTGAGAAAGCACTTCTTCCAAGCGGAAAACCTCTATAATTTCCCGCATTGTTTCGGGGTCGTTTTTTTGATATACGCCCGCGATAAATTGTAGATTTTCTTGGACGGTTAAGTTATTCGCTACCGAGGTTTCCTGCGGGGAAATCCCCACGATTCCCTTAATTTTATCCGCTTCTTTCTCCAAATCGAAGCCGTCTATGCAAACGCTCCCGCCCGACTTTTTCGTGAGCGTACAAAGGATTTTGATAAGGGTGGTTTTGCCCGCGCCGTTCACGCCCAAAAGCCCGAACAGCTCCCCCTTTTTTATCTCTAAGCTAACGCCGTCCAGCGCCTTTTTCTCCTTGTAACGTTTGCTTACGTTTGTAAGCGTAATCATCTCCATAACCCTACCTCTTTACTGTTTGAGCACTTTATCCGTTAAACCCTCGATAAAGTCCGATTTCAAAAGGGCAATACCCCGTTCTTTATCGCAGAGCACGACGATAGAATCCCCCGTTTTGATATCGAACATCGTCCTAACCTCTTTGGGAATGACGATTTGTCCTTTCTCCCCAACTTTACAAATACCTACGTATTTATCCTTTCCCATTTTTCTCTCCTTTGTGTATGATAAGTTATACTTTTCATACTTATTATACGATTCCTACGGTGTTCTGTCAAGCGAATAAGGGGGTAAAAACATAAAAAATCAGCGGAGCTGACCGTCCTTGTTCCCCATAGGCGGACATTCGCGCATAATCGCCATAGCCGTCCGAAAGCCTAATATAAAACCCGCTTTTTCCGTTTCTGCATCTATTGCCAAAAGAGCGTTTTCGTAACCCTCAAAAAGTTTCTTTTTTTCCTCGGGCAACGCCGCCAACAGTTTTTTGCTTTCGCGGTCTGCCTCGTCGTAGAGCCTTTGGGGGGCGCGCGGTTCGTTAGACGCCTCCAACATCGCAAGAGCCAACCATTCTAATATAGAAGTCATTTTTCTTTCTCCTTTTACTTTTCTACACAACTTTGTGTAAAAAATATTATATCACACAACTTTGTGTAAATCAACTATTTTTACACAATTTCGTGTAAAATAATATATGAGGTGAAAAAATGGATATTGGAAGCGCATTAAGAAGACATCGCGAAGAGGCTGGACTTTCACAAACTAAGCTATCAAAGGCAACGGGGATAACACAACAAAATATTTCCCGTTGGGAAAAAAACCTAGTCGCCCCGACGGTTGAAGCTTGTATTATTCTTGCAAAGTATTACGGCATTACTTTGGAAGAATTATTAAATGTTCGTTTACCGTAAAACTTTTCTATAAGGAAAACCCGCGTTTTCACGCGGGTTTTTCATTTCAAAATATTCTTATTCTTCGGACGAGGCGAGCAACGCTTC
>JAZRBK010000156.1:0-4726 GCA_045635025.1 Candidatus Scatosoma sp. | reverse complement strand
ATCTTGATAGAGAATCTTCCAACGCAAGGTAAAGCACCGTACCTTGTTTGGTGGGAAGATTCCAGATAGGCTCGCCTTTTGCAACTTGCAAAGCAAGGAGCAAAACCATCCAGGATTTCCCGACCTTGGGTGCGCCGCCGAGCATAGAGATACCCTCGGGCAGTAGTGTTTCCACGCAGAAATTGCGCTTGGGCAATCTTGCGTCCATGAGTGTTTCGCCGTCTATCACGGCAAGTTTTTGGTTTTTTTGTACGTTCATTCATTATCCTCCTAATTTTGTTTTTCTTTTTGTACAACGTACCATTTTTAGTTAAAATATTTTTTGTATCACCTCCTAATTTTAATTTGCCCCTACACTTTGGATTGCTGAAAAAAATTACTGTTTGACAACCTTTTTTCTTGAAATTTTACAAAAGTTTCACAAAGGAATTTTTTTGAAAACAAAAAAAGACTTGCAGCACAAAAAGACGGCGATGTAGTTCTCGCCACAACGATAAAATATAGTCGTTGTGCATCTTCATAGAGATGCGTCTGTTAAGTACTGCAAGTCTTATTACTTGCTTAAACAAGTTTGTTACTTGTTTTGATTAATGAAAATTTTTCAAATCTTACATAATCTGGTTGTCCTCTATTTGTTTTTTGGAATCGTATTCTAACATAAAAAAGAGATTGTGACAACAATTTATACACTCACAAAAAGCCATTTTTTCAAAAACATTCCAAAATGAAGCACTACTTTTGTCGTCTTTTGTCGAAAGTGAAAAAGCAATATAAAATTGTCGTTAAGTGTAGGTTGTTTTTGAAATAATAATTTTTTTAAATACGCTTGCAATATTTTTTAAATAGAGTTACAATGCGACAACGTTTAGTGGGGGGCAGGTATGAGTTTAAGGTAACGAATCAAACAACTAATGGGACGAGATGTATATGTACCTGAGTATGAAGAAATAAAAAAAATCCGACCGAGTTAATTCGGCGGGGCGAGCTTCATATGTGGAATGTAATCAATGGATGATAGATGAAAGTAATTATGCTATTATACATATTAAGAAGAATTATTTGTTGAGCCGATTAACCAGTGGGACGTGGGTTGTTTACCGATATGCAATTAAAAAAATCTAATAGTTTTCCTATTGACTCAAATTCAGTTATAACAGATATTTTAAACTCTGGCGAGTATTTTTTGTTTACTTTTTTCCTTTCTTTCATAATAATATTCACCTCCAATAGTTTGCCTAACTTTTGGAGGTGAATATTAATTGAGCAGGACGCATTTTTTTATTAAATCGCCTCTCCAAAAATTTTGCCAACTTTTGGAGAGGCAGAGGTTCTTGATAATCGACTTAAATTATAATAAAATAATTATATGATGATAGAAATTGTTAGATTATTTGTGTACGTATATAAGCTTACCGTTGTTCAATCGTGATTCTTCCGCGCAAATTCCCATCAAATGGCTTTCGATGGATGCTTCCAAAGAAGTACCTTGTTTTCCGTTGCCGATTAAAATATCGTACAACTCGTTGATGATATAAAAATCGCCGCCGCCATGGCCGTAACCGCTTGTAAGCTCTGCGCTTAAATTCTCAATAGAATAGGTGATGTTTTCTCCGCCGAAAATACGCAGTTGAACAAAACCTTCCACTTCATCGAGAATGATTTCGCCAAGTGTTCCGTAGAAGTTCATCCTTCGTCCCATTTCTTTTGCGAAAGCCATCATTGTAAGGGTTGCCTTCACGCCATTTTCAAATGCCATTTCTACGATTTGGTGATCTACAACGTCGTTGTCGCAGCGGAAAACGCATCTGCCGTAAGGGCCCGTTTTTAATGCGTTGTATATTTTTTCTTCTGTTGTGGGCGCGGTGTTAATAACGTTATAGGGCCAAATATCCGTTGGACAGTTCTGCGCGTGCCAGCGTTCAACGTATAAACGCTTTGCGCTGTACGGACAAGTGTCTACAAGCCTACAATCAAGGCAGCGTGCCGCCGAATTTTCGGGGGCGTTTTCGGGAGTGAAATAGGTTAAGTCGCCAACGGAAGAAACTGTCTTACATTTCGATTTTGCATAGTACTGCAATAAATCCAAATCGTGACAGCATTTTGCTAAAATGGCAGGCGTTGCGACCTTTCTATTGCGCCAATTTCCACGTACGTAGCTATGCGGATAATGCCAATAGGGGATATTTTCTACGGAATTGATAGTAACCAAACGTCCAATTGCACCGCTATCGAGCAATTCAGCAACTTTAACAAAGGCAGGTGCGTAGCGAAGTACGTGGCAAACAAACGCTTTTCGTCCATATTTTTTTTGAGCGGCAAGTAGCTGTTCACATTCTTCTTTATATTCCGTAATCGGCTTTTCCAATAAAACGTCATATCCAAGTTCGAAAGCCTTTAAGCATTGACGGGCATGGTCGTTATCGAGGGATGCAATGACCAATACGTCAGCGCGTTTCTTTTCAAAAAAGAGCTTCTCGTCCGTAAATCGTTCGCTTTCGTTTACGCCGAATTCGGCCCCAAACGTCGAAAGACGATGCGCTTTGGGGTCGCAAAGGGAAACGATTTTGAATTTTTCAGGTAGGCTCATCAGGAGTCTGCCGTATATGTCGGCTCCGCGCGAACCGACGCCAAGAATAGCAACCGTGAATATTTTATTTTGCATAATAAAAGCTCCTAAAAGGTTAAAATTATTTTACTATTTTATTGTTTTCAAGCATTGTAAGCTGGTAGTCTTTGGGGGCAACGCCCGTTATCTTTTTGAAATATCTAGAAAAATAAAGCTGGTCGGAAAAACCGCACATTTCCGCGATTTCTTTTATGCTATAAGTGCTATCGTTATTATTGCGTCTCAGAAGGAACTGTTTTGCACAGTCAATGCGCTTTTCTATCAAATACGCCAAAGGGGATATGCCGTGTTCCTTTATGAAAATTTTTCGGACGTATTCCTTAGAATAAGGAATAGAAGCATATACGCTATCCAAAGAAAAATCGCAGTCGGTATAATTGTTTATGATGGCTTCTTGAATCGTTTGAGAGATTTTTGAAATCGGCGGTGCATTGATTAAGAAATCAAGACAAGCTACGATAGAGCGCGTTAAAGATAGAAGCAATTCGCTCTGCTGAGAGGAGAGGTGAAAGTATTTATAAGCAAGCTCCATAAGCGTATATAAATCTTTGGAATAACTGCTTGCTTGTATCAAGATGGGGCGATTAGCGTTCGGGTTCCAAGCTTCAAGCGTCAAATGAATATTCTTAAAGCCGCTCGAAGAACTGTTGAAATGGTATATGTTGGGGGGAATACAGATAATTTGCCCTTTTTGATAGGGAAGGTTTTCCCCTGTTTCAAAGGTAAAAATGCCCTTGCCTTCCGTTACGTAGATAATTTCCCAAAATAAATGCTTGTGCTGTTTAACAGTAAAAGTCTTCAAATGTTTCTCGATATAATTTACGATTGCCATAAAATTCTCTCCATCCGTTTCCCATTTGGTTGAAAAAATTATAGCAAAGATGTGCCGTTTCGTCAATACCAATTTTTGATTTTTTTCTAAATTGTCCATAAAAAAATCTATTTTAGCTATGGTGATAGAAAAATGAGAGTGATATAATTAGGGTAAGCTATTATGGCGTGGTATTTTTTCTTACAAGGAACGGATGGGCAAAATGAACAGCGATTATAATTTTCAAATCGGGGCAAGAATACATGATTTATTGCAAGATTGCCATGCGGATCTTTCAAAGGCGCTTGTTGCTTCAACGATGGATTGTGTTCAGCTTACTTTGCCGAAATTCGTGCGTTGGAGTGAATCGCCGCAAAATTACTCGTTTGAAAAAATCCAAAAAATAAAATCCGATTTTGAAAAAGCCAAAGTGAACGTAAGAGTGTTGAGCTGCTACGTCAATCCGTTGGCGGAAAATGTAAAAAAAGAACAGGATACGTTTTGCCGCTTTGTTGATTATGCCGTAGCTATGAGCGTTAAAATTGTTGGCACGGAAACGGGAAGTGTTGTAAGTGATTTACGAGATTATAAATGCAATCATACGGAAGAGAATTTTTTGAAGCTGATTGAAAGCTTACGTCCGATGGTTGCATATGCCGCCGAACGTGGTGTAACAGTGGGAATTGAAAGCGTAGCGTATTATCCCGTTTATGATGAAAAGACGTTTTCACGCTTAAAAAATGCGTTCCCCAAAGGTTCAATTTGTTGCATTTTTGATCCGACGAATCTTTTACATATTGGCAACTATCAGAGCCAAAGAGAGATTTTTGAGGATTTTGTACGTGCGCACGCAAGCGATATACGCATAGTGCATTTGAAGGATTTTGCCGTGGTGAACGGTTGGTTAGAAGAACGCCCCTTGTTTGAAGGCGAATTGGACGTCAAGTTCGTGATTGAATTATTAAAAAAATATCAAGTCTCCGCGGATTTGATTGTGGAAAACGCAAGAGACGTAGAAAATTATAAACACATAAGAAATCAATTAGAAACCATTATTGGAGGGTAAAAAGTAATGGAAGTAAGACAGGCAAGCAACGCTAAGGACGTAAAACACTATACCACGGAAAGATTGAGAGAAGAATTCCATATTGCCAATCTTTTCACGAAAGACAACGTAAGAATGGTGTATAGCCATATCGACCGTATCATTACGGCAGGACTTATGCCCGTTCGTCAAGTATTGAAATTAGAAGCAGGCAAAGAGCTTGCGGCGGACTATTTCTTGCAAA
>JAZRBK010000155.1:0-1437 GCA_045635025.1 Candidatus Scatosoma sp. | reverse complement strand
CTGCTTGAAAGACGTCGTCCGCTCCTAAATTTTTGATACGAAAGCGTTTGACAAGCGACAGCACCAATCGCATATTCCCGACGATGAATTTCTCGCGCGCGCATTTGTCGCCCGCTTTGAGTTTTTGCATCAGCTCTTCGTTCTCTTTTGCCGTGAGCTTGGGAAGCCCCGAAGTATCCACGCCACAAATTACAACTTTTTGCATATCTTGCTCCTTTCCATATACGCCAAGTATATGTAATGGTCGGGTCATTCTATTTTGTGCCATCTTGCTCTTTTTTATACCTTGCGTCTTTGCGACAAAAAAGCCGTTTTTTTACAAAAGAATACGATTTTTCGTGAAAGTATCCGTTTTATAATGTGCTTATGGTCGTTTATATTGAATACGCCTTTATGCAAAACTTGATTTTGGACGGACTGCTTTTATACCTTGCGCTATTCACCGCCAAATCCCCCGTTTCGTATAAGCGTTTGCTCGTTTCCGCCACCGTCGGCGCAATCGGCGCGCTCGTCCTACCGCTACTAAGCTTAAATAAAACGTGGGCGTACCCCGTTAAGATATTACGCGGTATGGGTTTATGCTTATTAACAAGCGGAAGAAAGCGGTTTTTTCGGGTATGTGGTGCGTTTTTCGGCTATTCGTTCGCGTTTGCAGGCGCAATGTTTGCAACCGTCGGGTTTGAAAGTCAAACGAGCGGTTATTATCTTGGTCAAACAAACGAGATTTTCGTGCTGTGCATAGGCGTAATCCTTACGCTACTTGGGATAGCCGTCGTTAAAAAGATACGCAAAATCCGCGCCGTTTATCGGCATATCTATCCGTGCAAAATTCGCTACCAAGGCGTGGAAATGCAAGCGGACGGGTTTTTGGATAGCGGTAATTTCGCCCACCTAAACGGCAAGGCAGTGTGTTTCGTCGCACCCGATACCGCTTACGATTTGCGCTTAGGCGAGTTTTGGGGAGAACCGCACGAACAGGTAAAAAGCGAACTGAAAATTTCCACGCTTGGCGGTGTAAAAACGCTATCTGCGTTTTTAGGCGTCATTGAAATTGAAACGGGTGAAAAAAGAGTGGTGAAACAGGTATATTTCGCCGTGAGCGCGAATATAGTATCGAGAGAGTACAAGTTGTTACTACATTCGCAAATTTTAGGTGATGAATTATGAAATGGACTTTGGCATTACGAACGGTATTTGAAAAATTTTTCGGTGCGCTCGTCGCGCGGAACAGCGTGGACTACGTTTGCGGTGACGGCGAAGCGTTGCCCTTGCCCCTTTCTGCGGAAGAGGAAGGGGAGTTTGTTCGTTTGCTGGCGGAAGAGGCGGAGAAGGAACGCGCGAAGACGGCACTTATACAGCACAATTTGCGCTTGGTGGTTTATATCGCGCGGAAGTTTGAAAACACGGGCGTGGACAATGACGATTTGGTTTCGATTG
>JAZRBK010000154.1:0-1419 GCA_045635025.1 Candidatus Scatosoma sp. | reverse complement strand
GTATTTCCGTAACGACGGGGCTTGTATCCGTGGATTCGGAATATATCGCGATGAGCGCGCTCGACGGGCGGGATACCGACAAGGACGGCGAACCGGACGCGGTGAGCTACCGCGTAATGCGTACCGACGCTGCGATTAACCACGGCAATTCGGGCGGGGCTTTGTTCAATGCGAAAGGCGAGCTTATCGGTATTACTAACGCGAAGAACGTAGAAAACGAAACGGATAATATGGGCTATGCCTTGCCGATTACGCAAGTGAAATATTTGGTGAACAATATTCTTTGGAACGTGGAAAACAAAGTCGGAAACTTTGCAACGCGGGCTATGCTCGGCGTGCAGACCTCGATTGAGAATAGACAAATGCTCCGCGACGAGGTTACGGGGCTTATAAGGGTTGTAGAAGAAATTACGCTTGCCTCGTTTGCTGGAACGAGCACGGCGGCAAAAGATAAACTGCAAATCGGGGACGTGTTCAAGGCGATGACGCTCAAAGACCCTGACGACAGAACGAAAACGAAAACGTTTGAAATTGAACGTCAATTCGAAGTCAACGATTTGCTCTTGACGGTGCGCAAAGGGGACAAAGTTGTCTTTACGGTGCTTCGCGAGGGGAAAGAGGAGAACGTGGAGATTACGTTCGATAAAGACGAATATTTTGTTAAATACACGTAAACAAACGAACAAAAGAAAAAAGCGCACCCGTGAAAAAGGTGCGCTTTTCCATTGCAGTTTTGCGCTTTGCTTAGCTTGCCGTCGGGAAATAACCTATCGAGACTTGACAACCGCCTACGTTTCGTAGTATAATAGTAAAAAGCGCGCGAGCGCGCGCATACGGGTACGCTATTACGCGTGCATAGCAAGAAAGATTTTACAAAAGCGAAAAAGCGAGGCGGCACAATGAGAGCGGAAGAGTTTATTACGGTACTGGTTGAAAAATGCACGGACGAGGAAGCGATTTGCGCGTTACGCGCGGGGATACCGCTCGGTGTAGACGGACTGGGCAATACCGTGTTTTCGCAATGCAAGGAGCACGGGTATACCGTTTCGCATACCTGCGTTACGGGCGCGCGAAGAACGACGTTTATTCGTCGGCTGCTTATCAACCTTTCCTGTTTGTACGCGCCTACCGAAGCGAACTTTTTCATTCTCTCTCCGCGTAACGACTACGGCGAACTGTTACGCTTGCAATCTGCCGACGTAACCGCTCCTTATCTTCGCAATAAATCCGATTTGGACGAGAGTTTGCGCTGTCTTAGAGAGCTCATCTCATTATACCGTCAAGGTCGGGGGTATCCTCGGTTGATTTTGGTGCTCGACGGCTTGGAAGAGCTCGACGGGTGCAACGGGAACGGCGATTTGGAAGAATACCGAACGGTATTCGAAATGCTTGCCCGCGAGAAGAACGTGGACGTAATTA
>JAZRBK010000153.1:0-3055 GCA_045635025.1 Candidatus Scatosoma sp. | reverse complement strand
CCTCGAATACGACTTCCCCCTCTTTTTTCATTCTGTCGAGCACCGAACCTACTCTGCCCTTGACGTCGTTGGGGTTTTCGGTGTCCTCGCCTGCATAACGCTCCGCGTAAAGTTTTGCCGCGTTATCGATTACCTCGTTCGCTTTCGACGCGCCCGCTTTTAAGGCTTCTTTGATAAGCTCTTTCGTGGCGTCGCGTTTTTCTGCGCGGGTTACGACGGGCTTTGCCGCCGTTTCCTGTTTTTTCGTTCTTGCCATAATTTTCTCCTGATTTTTGATGAATTGTCTTATTGTCTTTACGCTTCGTCGTAAAGACGGATAAACTCGCCCAATGCCTCGAACTCCGTTTCCGTCTTTTCGGAAAGGTAGGCTTTGAGCAACCGCAAGGCGCGCTTTCTACCGCCCTGCGTAGCCTCTTCGTCAAAGGCTAATCCCGCGCATTTACGCAAGATATGATAGGTACTTACGCTCGCGCGCTCCCCCTCGTGGCAACGCTCGAAACTCGTAAACCGTCCGTCGGAAAAGTCGAAGTAAAGCTTGTCCCCTACGTCCCCGTCACACTCTTCCAAATACCCCAAATCGAGCGGGTAACCGCTCTCGCGCAAGGCTACGAGCAAAAACGTGAGCAGGGCTTCGGCAGGTTCTTCTTCGGCAAGGGAAAGTTCCTTTAAGCACCCCGCGTAACCGATGAACAAGCCCTCGTAACGCTCGTTTTCAAACGTCAGCTTTAACGCAAGCTCACTCGCCGCGCACGCCGCGTAAAATCGGAGCACGTCGAGCCGCAACGAGAAAAAACTTTCGTGCAGATACGCCGCCGTTACCGTGTACCTGCCCCCCTTTTCCGCGAGCACGTATTCCGCAAAACAAAAGGGTTGTGCCGCAAACGCAAGCTTTGCCGTCGGCTTTTTCACACCCCGTATCCCCCCCGGGATTTTGCCGAGCGTAGGGGAAAACAGCGTGAGCAGTTTGTCGTTATCTTTGTAATCGAGCGTCTGCAATACCACCGCGTCCGTTTTGATTTCCATAACTGCGTTCCCCTTGTCTTTCGTTTTTGTGCTTTGTTTACGTTCCTCTTCCCCGTGGAAGCGCCCGCCACCCGCGTTTTATCTGCGCCGCATTAAGTCGTAATAGAGCATATAATAACTGATACTGCCCGTCTTTTCAAACAGTTCCCAAGCCGTCTTTGCCGCGCCGTTTTCCTCTCTCTTGTCCCGCATAAACCCCTCCCGTTATCAGTTTGCGAAAGGGTCGAAGGAATTATACGCGTTCCCTTAGCCGTACACGTTCCGATTTTGCGGATAAGCCCGTCTACGCGCTCGCCCGTCGAAAAACGGAGAGTGAGGCAGATTGCCGCAAAACTCGGGTTGTGCCCGACGGGAGCGTACTTAAACGTACGTGAGCAAGGGCTCGTTCCGATTTTGCGGATAAGGTGCCTTACTATACGTTTTTCAAATCCTCATAACCGTATTCGCGAAGCAGATTCGGTCTGTCCCGCCAATCTTCTTTGACTTTGACGTAGGTCGTGAGGAATACCTTTCCGCCCAAAAACTTTTCCATATCTTGCCGCGCGAACGAGGAAACCTCTTTAATCGCCTTGCCCTGTTTGCCGATAAGGATAGCTTTATGGTTTGCGCGTTCGCAAACGATATCGAGGTTCACCTCGTACACGCCCTTGTCGTTTTTGAAAAACTCGTTGATAACGATAGCGATACCGTGCGGGATTTCTTTATCGAACTTTAATAAAATCTTCTCCCGCATAATTTCGGAAATCATAAAGCGTTCGCTCTTATCGGAAACGATATCCTCGTCGAAAAGGCGTTCGCCCTCGGGGAGCTGGGCTATCAAAAACTCTTTCAAGGCTTTGATGTTTTTCCCCTTTCTCGCGGACACGGGGAATACGTCCAAATCAAGCTCTGCATCCGAGAACTTCGCCATATCGAGCGGAATATTTTCCTTGGGCATAATGTCGATTTTCGTGTACGCCACCGCCATAGGAATATCGAGCGATTTATACTTTTTCATCAACGCGAACTCTTCCTCGCTGATTCCGTCGTGCCCGTCCACAACGTACAGGATAAAATCGACGTCGCGCGCGCTCGTTTCCGTCGTACGCATCATCATATCGGTAAGCGCGTTCCGCGCCTTATAAATCCCCGGCGTATCCACGAACACGATTTGATAGTCCGCTTCGGTAAGTACCCCCAAAATCCTATCTCGCGTCGTTTGAGGCTTAGGGGATACGATAGATACTTTCTCCCCGACCAATACGTTGATGAGCGTGCTCTTGCCCGCGTTCGCCCTGCCGATAACCGCTATATATCCGCTTTTCACTTTTTCCTCTCTCTCCTTTCCTCGTCCGTTTTCTTCTCTCCGCTAACGCGGGGATTTTCCGCTAACGCGGGTTCTCGCTAACGCGTAACTCCTTAGCCCGTAGTATGCCCGTGGTATGCTTGCGGAGAACGCGTTCACGCGTGTTTGCGCTCGCTTAGCCCACCCAAGTTACTCGCGCGTAATGCCGAGCTTTGCAAGCACCTTTTCTTCCTGTGCGCGCATTTCCGCTTTTTCTCCGTCCGTTTCGTGGTCGTAACCCAAGCAGTGCATAATTCCGTGCACGAGTAGATAATGCAATTCCCGTTTATAGGAATGTCCGAACTCTTCCGCCTGCGCGCGGGCTTTTTCCTCGCAAATCGCTACCGAACCGATTAAAAGATACCCGTTCTCGTCGATATCGTAAGGGTAGTTCTTGCCTTGGATTTTTTTACCCTTTATCCCCTCTAACGTCGGATAACTCAACACGTCCGTTACTTTGTCGATTTGTCGGGTTTCCCTGTTCAGCGTTTGAATTTCCTCCGCCGACACCTTGACGAACTCAATGGCAAGCGGCGTATCCGTTTGCACGAATTCCCCGATAGCTTTTTCTAAGTCCGCCAACTGCCTTTCGTCGAGTTCCTGCGTTTCTTGGTAGATATGAAAACTCATTCGTTTTCTCCTTTCGTGCCGTTTTCCGTGCGACGGTATTTAATCCCAGGGTATTGAATACGGTGATGATAAACACCC
>JAZRBK010000152.1:0-2775 GCA_045635025.1 Candidatus Scatosoma sp. | reverse complement strand
GACCGCTTGGCCTCCGACTTAAGGCGAACGTAATGGAAGTTATGAGCATTATCGGTGACGTAAAGGGTAAAAGATGCCTCATGATTGACGACATGATCGACACGGCAGGTACCCTTTGCCAAGGCGCGCAAGCGATTAAAGACGCCGGCGCAACGGAAGTGTACGCAGGCTGTACGCACTCGGTTTTGAGCGGTCCTGCTATCGAACGTCTTAAAAATTCTCCGATTACCAAGCTCGTTATGCTTGATACCATTCATTTGGACGAAGAAAAAATGCTTGACAAGTTCGAAGTTCTTTCCGTAGCGGATATCTTCGCGGCTGCAATCGAGAACGTTTACCTTGATAAGCCGATGTCGAAACTTTACGATTGATAATATAGAAACGAAAGAAAACAGCCGTCGCGAGAATGCGGCGGTTGCTTTCACGATAAGGATAAAAAGGATAAAAGTATGTATTTGATTGTGGGCTTGGGAAATCCCGATAAAAAATATGAAAAAACTTTCCATAATATGGGCTATATAGCCGTGGGCGACGTGGCGGAAGCTTTGGGCGCAAAGTTCAAGAAAAAAGAATGTGAAGCGTCCGTTGCGGAAGCGTTCGTCGATGGGGAAAAGGTTATTCTCGCCCGTCCCGTTACGTATATGAACAATTCGGGCAGAGCGGTAAAACAACTCATGTCAAAATATAAAATCGAACCGCAAAACCTGCTCGTAATATACGACGACTACGACTTGCCTAAGGGCAAGGTGCGTATTCGCGCTAGCGGTAGCGCGGGCACGCATAACGGCATGCGCAGTATTATCGGGGAAACGGGTTTAACCGAGTTTGCGCGTATCCGTATCGGTATTCGCGATGAGAACGTACAAATCCCCATTATCAATTACGTACTTGCCGAAGTGAATAAAGACGATTACGAGCTCTTTGGCGAGGCTTGCAAAAAAGCGGGCGAAGCCGCCGCAGAGTTTGCGCGTGGCACGGATATCGAAAAGGTAATGTGCCGTTTTAATTGACGGCTTTAACGGACGGGCTTGATTAATCGTTTGTCCGTTTTTATAACAAAGAATCATGAAGCGCAACTTTTTTACGTTTGACAATTTAGGCGGGGAATACCCGCAACTTGGTTACGATATCCGCCTCGGTACGCCGACGGCGGTTTTCGGCGTTTCAGACTCTTTGAAATATCTTCTTGCGGGGCTTATCGACACGCCCGTCATTTATATTACGACGGACGGAATCGCCGCGCAAAAGGCGGCGGAAAGCATCGCCGCGCTTTCGGGGAAAAAGACGGAAGTTCTTGCGGCGAAAGACGAAGTGCTTTTATATAGGAAAGCGCTTTCCAAAGACTCGCTTTTTAAGCGTTTGAACGGGATTCATGCTCTTAACAACGGTGCGGAAATCGTCGTTTGCGAGTTGGATGCTCTCTTGCAGGTTTTTCCCAAAAACTTGCCCACGCTTATATTGGAAGAGGGGGCGGAGTTGGACTTTTTATCCCTACCCGCGCGCTTGGTGGAAATGGGGTACGTGCGCTCGTTTGAGGTGGAATCTAAGGGTGCGTTTGCCTTGCGGGGGGATATTCTCGATATTTATCCAATTAACGCCGAAAATCCCGTTCGCGTGGATTTTTTCGGGGATACGGTGGAGAAGATTAAGCCGTACGATTTCCTCACGGGCGAACGGCTTCCGAGCGTAAAACGCTTAGAGATTTTGTCCGCGACCGACGTCGTTGTTTGCGGAGAGGATAAAAGGGAAATTGAAACCGCGTTAAAGGCGGGGGTAAAGCGGTTCGAATCCGCGCAAGCGTATGCGCGCGTTCAAGAAATTGCGGATGAGATTTTATCTGCGGAAACCGTAGATAATTCGTTCGTTTTACCGCTCCTTAAAAATACGACGGACTTTTTCTCGATTTTACCCGAGAACGCGCTTTTAATTTTCGACGAGGGCAAAGCGCTTTGGGATAGATTTAACGCGCTTTATAAAGAACACGAAGAGCGGTATTCCCGTCTGAAAGCGGGCGGAGAAGCGTTTGATTTTTCCGCTCGGCAATATATGCCCAAGCAAGCTTTTTTGGATGGGGTAGAGAACGCCCGTCGGCTTGCTTTGCAGACGTTTACAGGCAATCCGTTTTTCTTTCAACCGCTGAAAGTTTATAATTTTTCCGCAACGCCCGTTGCCCGTTATTTGAACGGTTTTCCCGCGCTCCTTACGGATATTAAAAATTGGTTAAAGGGGGAGTATCGCGTACTGCTTTGTTGCGGAGAGGAAAAACGCGCCGTAAAGATGACGGAAAACCTTTCGGGAGAGTACGTTTCAACGACCAAACTTCCCGATTGTTTGGAAAGATTCAAGGGCGTGTGCGTAACCGCGGAGAAATTGGAAAAAGGTTTCGTGCTCCACGATAGTAAGATAGCGATAATCGGGGCGGGAGATTTGTATACGAAAGCGCCCGATAACCGTCGCTTGCGGAGAAAACGCGGGAATATGTTTTCCGCACCCGAAGTAGGTGATTTTGTCGTACACGAAACGCACGGTATCGGTAAGGTCGTCGGCACGAAGAAGATAGAAACGACGGACGGAACGAAAGAATATATTGCGCTGCCTTATAAAGACGGGGATATGCTTTACGTGCCGGCGGAGTGTATGGACGTCTTGTCTAAATATGTAGGGGATAGCAATCCCAATTTGAGTAAAATCGGCGGTGCGGAATTTGAACGGGTGAAAGCACGCGTAAAAGCGTCTCTTAAAAAATTGGCGTTCGATTTGAAACAGCTTTACGCG
>JAZRBK010000151.1:0-1641 GCA_045635025.1 Candidatus Scatosoma sp. | reverse complement strand
CCTGTTGCGGACCTACGAACCCGTATCCGACCTTCCATTTGGACGATTTCAATCTTGGTACTCGCGTTTCGGGTTGGATGGAAAAGAAATATAAGATAAACGGTTATCTTTACTGGGCAGTCAACCTTTACGAACCTTCTGGTAATCACGATGTGGAGGATTTTATCGACCCGTACGACACGCCCGATAGAGCCTCCGATTGCCACGGTGACGGTTTCTTGCTCTACCCTGGGAAATATTACGACAGTGACAGCCCGTTTGCAAGCTTACGTCTTGTCAACTATCGAGATTCGATGGACGATTACGATATGCTTTGCGTATATGAACAGCTTTTGAGCGAATGGGCGGCGGCTTATGGAACGAGCGTGAATTTCGACGATTACGTGAATGATTTGTATACTTCTCTTTTTGATGAAGCGATCTATTATCAGGACGACTCGCTTGTTTATATGGCGAGGGAAGAGCTTGCAAATCGTATTTTGGCGTTGCAAAATAGCGACGGATTACTTGTAAAATCGGAAATCTCCGCCGACGGTCAAACGACGGAAAGCGAAATTTATTCTACCGTAAAAACCTTGAAGATCAACGGCGAAACCGTGCAGGGCACGGCAAGCGGTACGGGCTATAAATACATCGTTTCTACCGCAACGGGTGCAGGAGAAAAGACCTTGAAGATAGAAAGCGCAAGCAAAGCTTACGTTTATACGCTCAATCAAAGTGGCGCGGCAAATATGCAGTCCTTTAATAAAAATGATACAACTATCGTGACGGCAAGGGCCAACGGCGCGGACGTTACAATCAAAGCGGAAAACCGAGGCACCGAGGCGCAAACAACGGCGTTCCGTCCTTACGTGGAATTTAGGGTGTCGGATTTTGCGAACGCGAAGGAGCTTATCTTTGTTATTAAAAATACAACGGATAGAGAGATTGAGGCTAACGTGCAACTCGCAGGCGACGTTCGTGAAACGGTTGGCGGTATCTATTTGCGCGCAGGAGAAGAAAAGGAATATCGCATTCAGCTTTCGGGCGTTTCCGAGGACGTTTTAAGTGGGGCAACGCACGTGCGTATTGCGTTCACGAATACGCTAAACGGCGCATTGCAGCAGGACAGAACGTTTACGATCGGCAATATCCGTTTTGTAAAGTGAGGGGTATAAAATGAAAAAGAATACTTTGATTAAAAGCTTGTTTCTTTCCTTTTTCTGTTTTACGGCAATAGGACTTGTCTCTTGTTCAGGCGGTGAGCAAGCGAGTGAGAGCAGTAGCGCAAGCAGCGAAAGCAGTTCGTCGCAAATCGAACAGACGAGCGATTATACGGGCGTACAAACGTTGAATGGTTTTGAGAATAACGACGATTTGTATCGCGTTAAGCAGTTGCAAACGAATTACGATCTTACCTTCTCTATGGATATCAGTAATGAGCAAAAGAAAGAAGGGGAAAACAGCTTAAAGATTTATTATAAAGACGGTACGTTCGGCAACGTAGTCCAGCTCCTTTCGCAGACGGAATATGCCGATTGTGATATCTCGGATATCAAGAGTCTTTCCCTTTGGATATATAATGCGAATGACGAGGAGAGTCCCGTAACGCTCAGCGCACTGAAAAGCGGTAGCACCGCGATTGCGCAAGAAACGTTCGAC